>CBDUWS010000025.1:0-12532 GCA_965370985.1 uncultured bacterium | reverse complement strand
GATTGGACGGATCGTAATACCTGTGTGTTATTTGGTGATGGGGCGGGGGCTGTCGTTCTTGGTCAAGGGCCTCAACATTCAGGGATTCTTTCCACTCATTTGCATGCCAATGGGCGGCTTTCTGAAATGATTCATGTTCCCGGTGGTGGATCCAAAGAACCGGCTTCGAAAGAAGTTTTGGACAATAAGCGGTGTTTTATCAAAATGAAAGGCAATGAAACATTTAAAATTGCCGTCAAATCCATGGAAGAGGCGGCCCAAGAGGCGGCAAAGGCCAATGGCGTAGCTATGGGCGATATTGATGTGTTTATCCCCCATCAGGCAAATATGCGAATCTTGAAGGCTGTCAGCCAGCGTCTGGGGTTAGCTCAAGAAAAGTTGATGATAAATTTAGACAGATTTGGTAATACTTCTGCGGCATCCATTCCATTAGCCTTAGACGAAGCGGTTCTCAGTCAGAGAATTCAAAAAGGCAATTTGGTACTTTTGGCCGCCTTCGGGGCAGGTCTAACCTGGGCATCTGCGTTGGTTCGTTGGTAATTTAATCGTCTGACTTAAAAAAAATGGCATGATGGTAATCGGTTATTTTCCTTGGTATCAGGGCTAGTGTGTAGAAGATCGAACGGGATTTCCTTTGGTGAGGAATCACAGAAGAGGGGAGCATTATGTCCGATATGAAATGGGGTGAAGGTGATTGGGCCTTAATACTCGGGGCTTCAAGCGGGTTTGGTGAAGCCGCGGCCGTAGAACTGGCCGGATTGGGATTGAACATCGTGGGCGTGCATTTGGATAGAAAATCAACTTTGCCCAATGTAGAACGTATCGTGACACACATTCGTGAGCTTGGGCGTGAAGTGTTATTTTTTAATGCGAATGCTGCAGATCCAGACAAACGAACTGAAATTTTGAATGCGATGAAGCAACGGGGAGAAGAGTCTGGAAAGCCGGTAAATGTTCGAGTGCTTATGCATTCATTAGCCTTTGGAACGTTAAGGCCGTATATTGCGAAAACCCCAGCCGAAGCGATCACTAAAGCCCAAATGGACATGACGGTGGATGTCATGGCTAATTCTCTGGTGTATTGGACGCAAGATTTGGTCGGTCGAAAGTTTTTAGGCTCGGGAAGTCGCATCTTTTCCATGACGAGTGCGGGAGGGGCTCGCGTATGGAAAACCTATGGAGCCGTTTCTGCTGCCAAGTCGGCCTTGGAATCCCATACGCGACAACTTGCCTTAGAATTGGCGCCTCTGGGGATTACCGTCAATGCGGTTATGGCAGGAGTCACCGATACTCCAGCTCTTAGAAAAATTCCTGGGTCTGATGAGATGCTGGCCATGGCTCAACGGAAAAATCCATCAAATCGTTTAACGACCACCCAAGATGTGGCCGATGCCTTGGGTCTCTTGAGCCATCCTAAAGCCCATTGGATTACGGGGAATGTGATTTGTGTCGACGGGGGAGAATTTATTGTTGATTAATGGTCCCAAAGGTATCCTGTTTTCTGATGACCAAGATACCTAACTTTCATAATTTCCAAACACTGAACTAACGACGCTACGTGAAATCGACAATTGGGTTTCTATTCCCTGGGCAGGGGTCGCAATCGGTTGGAATGGGGAAGGTTCTGTATGAGACCAATGCTCATATTTCTTCTCTTTACCAAGACGCGGAAAATGTCTTAGGGTATGATGTGGGTGCGTTGTGTTTTGAGGGCCCAGTAGAGCGACTGAATCAAACGGAATTCACGCAACCGGCCTTACTGGTGACGAGCGTAGCAGCGTGGCAACTTGTACAGGATGGGCCCCTTATGCCGGCGGCCGTGGCAGGGCATAGCTTGGGTGAATATACAGCACTTGTCGCGGCCGGTGCCATCGGATTTCGTGAAGCCGTCGCCCTTGTTCAAAAGCGTGGGCAATATATGGCCGAAGCCGTGAGCCCGGGGAGCGGGTTAGTGGCTGCGGTGTTGGGCCTTTCCGAGTCAGAGGTCTTTGAGGTCTGTAAAGAGGCAGCGGCATCTGGTGTCGTTGCTCCGGCGAATTTGAATTCTCCTGGACAAACGGTGATTGCCGGAGAAAAAGTTGCCGTGGAACGTGCCTTGGAATTGGCAAAGACTCGTGGGGCCAAACGCGTGAAGCCCTTGCCGGTCAGCGTACCGGTCCACACGCCCTTGATGCAGGTTGCCGCTGATCGATTAAAAAAAGATATTGATTCTTTGGATTGGTCTGATTTAAAGGTCCCCTTGATTAACAACGTGGAAGCCAAAGCGCTTCGCTCAGCGGAGGACGTGCGGGTTTCCTTGGTGCAACAACTACCTTCTTCCGTTCGTTGGCAAGAGACGATCCATACCATGTGGGCAATGGGAATAACGAATTTTATTGAAATTGGTCCGGGAAAAGTCTTGACTGGGTTGGTGAAGCGTATTGTGCCCGAGGCAAAGACGTGGAATATCTCTGATCAGGAATCGTATAAACATGTACTCTCTCAGGTGGTATAGTTAGCGCGGGTTTCACATTATATTGAAAGGGTGGCAATGTCATTGACAGGGCAAATTGCTGTAGTCACGGGAGGCGCACAAGGGATTGGCCAAGCGATTGCCACAACTCTGGCTCAAGAAGGTGCAGATGTTGTGGTGGCTGATCTGGATGCGAATCGCTGTGAAGAAACGGTCGCACGCGTCCGGCAATTAGGAAGGAAGGCTATGGCGGTCTCGGTCAATGTTGGCGACTGGGACCAGGTCAAGGGTTTGATTGATCACGTGCAGAAAGATTGGGAACGAATAGATATTTTGGTGAATAATGCCGGAATTACTCGTGATGGACTGCTTCTGCGCATGAAAGAAGAAGATTGGCAGTCCGTATTACAAGTGAATTTGACGGGGACATTCTTTTGTGTAAAGGCGGTTTTGCCTATGATGAGCCGACAAAGAAGTGGCCGTATTGTGAATATTGCCTCGATTGTGGGGGCCATCGGCAATATTGGTCAGGCCAACTATGCCGCTTCGAAGGCTGCCGTTATTGGCCTTACCAAAACAGTCGCACGGGAATATGCCAGTCGCAATATTACCGTCAATGCAGTCGCACCGGGATTTATTGACACGGCGATGACCCAAGATCTTTCTGTTGAGACGAAAGAGGCTTTGTTAAATCAGATTCCCTTAAAGCGGTTGGGTCAACCGTCTGACATTGCGGATGCCGTGAGTTTTTTATGCTCAGAGAAAGCGGGATATATTACTGGCCATGTCTTGCATGTCAATGGCGGGATGCATATGGCTTAGACCGTAGTTGCGTGGTTTGCTTACTGGATACACTTTGGAAGAAGGAGGTGCCAACGATGGCTGTAGAAGAACGGGTGAAGAAAATTATTGCTGAATCATTAGGGGTTGAAGAAGACGATGTGGTTCCAGAAGCCAAGTTTGTGGAGGATCTCGGGGCCGATTCTTTGGATACGGTGGAATTAGTGATGGCATTGGAAGAAGAATTTGAAATTGAGATTCCGGATGAAGATGCGGAAAAAATCCTAACCGTTTCGGCTGCCGTTGATTTTATCAAGGACAAATCCTGATTTTCTCATCCAGTTAGGTAGACAGGGTGGTTACAATGAGTGAGTGGACGCCACGTCGGGTCGTCGTGACAGGTTTAGGGCTCGTTACCCCTTTGGATATTGGTGTGCCCAAGACTTGGGAAAAACTCTGCCAGGGGCAATCCGGCATAGGCCCTATCTCACGGTTTGATGCAAGTCGGTATTCCGTGCGCATTGCGGGAGAAGTGAAGAATTTTGATCCTGTCAACTACATTGAAAAAAAAGAAGTCAAAAAAATGGATACCTTTATCCATTTCGCCGTTGCAGCCAGCCAAGAAGCTGTAGATGATGCCAAGCTGGTTGTTACGTCTGACAATGCCGAGAGGGTGGGAGTCTATATCGGCGCAGGCATTGGAGGCCTTCCCGCGATTGAGCATTATCACAAGATTTTATTGGAACGTGGACCGGACCGTGTTTCTCCGTTTTTTATTCCGATGGTCATCATTAATCTGGCCTCAGGCCAAGTGGCCATTCGATTTGGCGCAAAAGGTCCCAATGGATGCTCCGTGACGGCTTGTGCTACGGGTAATCATTGTATCGGTGACGGGTTTCGACTCATTCAACGCGGAGAAGCCGATGTGATGATCGTTGGGGGTACGGAGTCAACCATTTGTTCAACAGCCGTTGCTGGTTTTGCGGCAGCCAAGGCTTTGTCGCGCCGAAACGATGAACCAGAGAGAGCCAGCCGACCTTTTGAAAAAGATCGTGATGGTTTCGTCATCGGAGAAGGCGCAGGAGTGCTGATCATAGAAGAACTGGAGCATGCTCGTGCTCGCGGCGCACGTATTTATGCCGAGGTCATTGGTTATGCGATGAACAGCGATGCGTTTCATATCACGGCCCCGCCCGAGGATGGTGCGGGTGCGGTGAAATGTATGGAGCATGCCCTTAAGGATGGAGGAGTTTCCAAATCGTCGGTTGGTTATATCAATGCTCATGGAACATCGACATTTGCTGATCGGGTGGAAACGCAGGTCATCAAAAAGGTGTTTGGGGAGCAAGCCTATTCCATTCCAGTCAGTTCCACAAAATCTATGACGGGACATTTACTGGGAGCGGCTGGAGGAATTGAGGCGGTCTTTTCAATCTTGGCTCTGCAACAAGGCATCATCCCTCCAACTATCAACTTCGATACCCCTGATCCAGAATGTGACCTGGATTATGTCCCCAACAAGTCTCGGGCCTGTTCCATTGATGTGGCCATTTCCAATGCGTTTGGATTTGGTGGAGTCAATGCGTGCATAGTCTTTCGTCGGTGGCAAGAGGCATAATACCAAAAGAATTATTGTTTTCCTGATCGTGTTTCCCCCCACCCCTTGTAATCCAGCCATTTTTCATGATCAAAGTCTGCGATATGATACAATGAAAATATTTTGGGCGAGGGAATGCGTGAATCTTTGTGATTCACTTCTGGCCATATGGCGATGGTGATTGTCTGTGTTAGACATCAAAGATATCCAGATCACGCTAGACTATGTTTTTAAGCAAGAAGCCCTGTTGTATGAAGCCCTGACGCATCGTTCGTTCTCGCAAACACAAGAACATACCAAGGCCCAGCACAATGAACGATTAGAATTTTTAGGAGATGCAGTCTTGGGCCTTGTGATCAGCGAAAGCCTCGTTGCGATGTTTCCAACGTTTACAGAGGGGGAACTATCCAAACTGAAAGCAGGTTTGATTAGCCGAGCCACACTTGCAAGGGCAGCTGGGCGTCTTCAACTCGGACAATGGTTGCGACTTGGTCGAGGTGAAGAGGTTTCCTCTGGGCGGGAGAAACATTCCTTGTTGGCCAATGGCCTTGAAGCCCTTATCGGAGCCGTGTACCTTGATAGTGGATTAGAATCGGCTCGTGCCTTTATTACCCGAGCCTTGGCTGCGGAATTTTCTGAACTACGGGATAGCCCTGAGTTATCTGTTGGGGGGGATTGGAAGAGCCAGTTGCAGGAATGGGTGCATAAACACGATGGAACAAGTCCCCAGTATCGGTTGGTTCAGGAATCAGGCCCGGACCATCAAAAAATGTTTGCCATGACTGTCGAAATTCGTGGAAATGTCATGGGACGAGGCGAAGGACGCACAAAAAAGGAAGCCGAGCAGCATGCAGCGGAACAAGCCTTGACACAGGTGAGTCAGCGTGATTCTGATACAATAAGACATTCACTTGAATAGCAATGGAGGACTTCGTATGAACGTTTTTCCCGGTAGGTTAATGAAGGGCATTCGACAGGTCGTGGGTGTGTTGGGATTTATTGTCATGTTGAATCTACTTTTGGTACCAGTAATTTTGGCTGAAGAGCCAACCACAGGGGAAGAAGCGCCGCGCGTGTTATTAAAAACCAAATTTGGCGAAATGGAAATCGTGCTCTTTCCTGATTTAGCCCCGAAGCATGTTGAAAGCTTTCTCAAATTAACCAAATCCGGGTTTTATAATGGCACTATTTTTCATCGGATCCTTCCTGGCTTTATGATTCAAGGTGGTGATCCGCTAACCAAAGATCCTGCGAATCGAAATAAATATGGAACAGGTGGGCCAGGCTATACCGTTCCGGCAGAGTTCAGTAAGGTGGCGCATGAGAAGGGGATTCTCTCCGCTGCGCGTACGCAAGATCCGAATAGCGCTGGTTCGCAATTTTTTATCATGGTCGAAAAATCTCCACACTTGGATGGCCAATATACGGTATTTGGAGAAGTCGTAAAAGGTGTTGAGGTTGCCGAGACCATCGTGAGTCAGCCACGGGATTTAAAGGATAATCCAGTGGAACGGATTGAGATGACGATTGAAGTGATAAAATAAGCCGATGCCCAAGATGACCAATAGGTCAAGAAATACACAGCAGCCTAAGGATAGGATGGGTTACGAGGACGTAGCTTCGGGTTGGTAATCAAACCCGCTGGGAATCACAATTCGTCCCCCGGCTCCGGTTTGACGAGCCAGTTGTTCGGCGACATCGGGATGGCGTTCTCGCACATACCCTAAGAGTCCGTGCAAGAATCGATGAGATCGAAGACCGGACCCCGAAAAGCCTTGGATAAAGGTTTGAGCCCGATCCAAAACTTCCGTGACCATCGTGGGCTCCAACGCTTGGCGTTCGCCAAACACTTTAAACTCCTTCCGTAACTCTTCTCCGAAGGCCGGTATCCCGGTTTCGGGGATCTGAATCAAACTAAAACTCCGTCGGAGACTTTGGAGCCCTTCCAAGACATCGGCATCTTGTGCATCACGGCGATCTTGAAAATGCCGGAAGGCTAAGGCTTCAAACACATAAAAGATTTCCGTTGCACGTTCACCACCAAAATCTAAGAGCTCTCGATAAAAGGTTCGTCGTTCTAATTCAAATCTCCCGCCCGCCCGTTTTTGCTGGTAGTCATCATTGACCTCTAGAAAAACGCAGGATGTTGGACAGGAGATATCGGTGATCCGGTGCCCGCCACAGCATTGACTACATATCATCCCATTCAACGCTGGGCAGGATCGCTTGCCTTTGCGTTGCTGGCAATACACGCATTTACTCATCAGGATTATCTTTCTTGGAAAAGTTAAATCCATAGTCGGAAAAGGTTCGTTTCTTCTTATTCGGACTATCGTTGGAGGGACGTTCGAGGCCGTTAATCTCAGCCCCCTTGGCGTAGAGATACGGTACGAGTATTAGATGATTGATTCGGTCAATGCCAATGCCTGATGGAGAAAGCAAAAATTCTGCAATGGCTTCTTTTTTTAGGTTGGCGCGAATTCGCCACACTTTTCCTGCCGACAAGTCAGAAACATACATGATTCCGTAACGGTCAAAATCAATGCCGTCCAAGTTATAAAATCCACCAGAAAAAAACGAGTTCACAAACAATTCGTGGATGACACCCTTTTCATCGATTTCAAAAATTTTTCCGTCATCCCACCCAACACCCATCAAGTGACCATTACGGGGATGAACGGCTAACCCGTGAGGATGTGACAACTTCGCACTCTGAACAAACTGTGTAATGGCATGGTCCTGGGTTGGATTAATCCGAAAAATGGTGTTGGAATCGGCATCTGAGGCATACAAATTTCCATGAGAATCAGCTGTCAGGCCCGTCAGTGATTCAGCATGAAACTGTGAGAAGGGAATCGTAACGAGGGGATCTCCTGTGTGTTTATCAAATCCGCGCACGACATCCAGGTCAGCCACATACAGGGTGGATCCGAGAATGGCCATTTCCTTGGGCGAGTGCAACGTCACCGATTCCTGGCCACCTTGGATGAAATGGAGTGCTGTGACTTTTCCCTCATGATTGGCTTTACTGATAAATCCTTTGTTCTCACGGGTGCCAGGATCCCCGTTGGCGTTGGCAATATAATAGACTAATCCCTCGTCGGCGATAATGTTCTGTGGAAACTGGAGGTTCGCAATTTCATTGGCGTTGACATTCTGCATTCCCAAGAGCAGAAGGCCGACAAATGCCAGAATGGACAGCGTGATGGTGCAACGGGAAGTGTTCACAAGAAATAGGTTGCTGGAGAAACGGTTAATGAATACACAAAGATGGATGTTTAGAGGCACATGAGTGCGTATCAATTGGTGCAGGGCATGGTAAGTGAGGATTTCTCAGGGTGTCAAGGAATGGTATTCCAGAGTTGCGTTGACGAAGTTTTTGAGTGCCTGATATCGTAAATTGCCCAACAGTTTGTTATTGCAGTCTTTTTAAAAGTATTCAAACAACGTCAAAAGGGGAAACAGGTGCCTGCACAAATTATTGATGGAAAAGCGCTGGCGCTCAGGCTTCGAGAAGGCATTGCGCAAGAGGTGAGCGCTCTCGAAAAAGAAACGGGGATTAAGCCTGGACTGGCAGCGGTCTTGGTGGGGGATGATCCGGCCTCAGCGGTGTATGTCCGAAACAAAAAAATCGCCTGCGAAAAAGCCGGCCTATACCCGCAAGAGCATCGCTTGCCGGCAGCAACGACACAAGAAGCATTATTAGCACTCATCCACAAGCTTAATGCCGATCCAAAAATCCATGGCATTCTGGTTCAGTTGCCGTTACCGTCTCATATTGAAAGTAAGGCGATTTTGCAGGCGGTCTCTCCAGAGAAAGATGCCGATGGATTTCATCCCGTCAATGTGGGTCGGTTAGTAGAAGGGTCCCCGGTCTTTGTGCCCTGTACCCCGAAGGGCGTCATCCATATGATTGATTCCACTGGATTAGACATTGCTGGAAAACGAGCAGTTGTGATTGGTCGCAGCAATATTGTCGGGAAACCTGTCGCCATGTTGCTCTTACATCGACATGCCACGGTCACCATCTGTCATTCTCGAACGAAGGACCTTCCCTCGGTCGTACGTGAGGCCGATATTGTGATTGCCGCTATTGGCAAACCCTTGTTTGTCACACCGGATATGGTCAAAGAAGGAGCCGTGGTCATTGATGTGGGAATTAATCGATTGGCCGATGGGAAGCTGGTTGGGGATGTGGATTTTGATCACGTGAAAGAACGAGCCGGTTGGATCACGCCTGTCCCGGGTGGAGTCGGGCCCATGACCATTGCCATGTTACTTCAGAATACCCTGGAGTCGGCCCAACGGTTTGCTAAAAGAGAGCGGGCTACGCCAATGGAAAAAGAGACATGAGCCATCTGACCATCCCAGAATTTCAGCAGCATAAACAACAGGGTAAAAAAATAACAGTCGTCACGGCCTATGATGCGTTGTTTACCCGAATTGTGGAGCAAGCAGGGCTGGAAGTTATTCTGGTGGGAGATTCCTTGGGCATGGTGGTGCAAGGAAAGTCCAACACCTTATCCGTCACCATGGAGGAGATGCTCTATCACACACGGATAGTAGCCCAGACAGCGCAACGGGCACTGGTGATCGGCGACATGCCCTTTCTGTCCTACCAGGTCAGTGTGGAGGAGGCCGTACGAAATGCAGGTCGCTTCCTTCAAGCTGGCGCCGCAGCGGTCAAGATCGAGGGAGGCATACCTGTGATCGAGCATGTGAAAGCTATGACGCGTTTCGGCATTCCGGTCATGGGCCATGTGGGGATGACGCCCCAATCCGTGCATCAATCCGGAGGCTATCGGGTTCAGGGTAAAGACCAGGCAGGGGCCGAAAGGATCCTGGAAGAAGCGAAAGCGCTCGAAACAGCCGGGGTATTCGCCTTAGTGCTGGAATGTGTTCCGAGCATGCTAGCAGGTACGATTACCCAAGAATTGACTATTCCTACCATTGGCATCGGAGCCGGGCCGGTTTGCGATGGGCAAGTACTGGTGCTCTACGATTTGTTAGGACTGTTTGACGATTTTGTCCCAAAATTTGTGAAACCGTATGCCCATTTGAAAGTCGATGCGTTGCAAGCACTCAGGCGATATAAAGAAGAAGTTGAATGTAGGAAATTTCCCACCGATGCGGAAAGCTATCACTGAAAAGCGAAAAGCCGTAAGGAGTGAGGGATAAAGAGTGAGTTGCACTTTCCCATTACGCCTCACGTTTTAAGATTCTTTTTCCTCCATTAGTACTTTTCCCTTCTCACTTGGTACCAAGCTACAGTCCCTCAATACTTTCCTGCTGTTTGTGTTGATATTCTTCATCTGAGAGTAATCCTTCCTGCCAAAGTTCTTCTAAGGTCTGAAGTCGTTGTTTGATGGATTCGCCGGAATTTAGCGGTGGGATGGATGTTATTCCCTATTGACGGCCAGAATTCCTGTGAGCATCGGTCAACTCCTGGAGGGAAAAGACAAAATGGGGAGTCTGTGGTGACCAAAGTTCAGTGGCTAAGACATGCTTGAGCTGTCGACCAGGAGAAACTCATTCACCAAAGAAAGAACAGGTTCTCTCATCGATTCTCGTCGGAGTGACTGGGAAGAAAAAACCTGGGAGGAGACACTAGAGAAAATATGGATGAGGTTGAGAATTTATTTTAAGAAAATTACCGGAATTTTCTTTCAGAATGCATTGAGGAAGGAACAGAAACAGTTCATAGAAAGGAAGCATCCTTGTTGAGCGAAGTTGAGTAAATTTCCGGTATGAAACCTTGAACGATTGTCTATAAGAAATCAGGCGAAAAATGGTGTTGCCCCTCACCAGGTTGGCTTGCCACAGCAGGGTATTCCTAGTATGCTCGTGGCTAAATACCCTATCCTTATTGGGCTAGAGGAAAAAACGGATTCATGGACATTCCTAACAATATCCAAGGGTGCCGAGAAGGCATTGATCGGCTTGATAATGAAATTCTCAAGCTGTTGAATGAGCGATCCCAATACGTCATTCAAGTCGGGCATCTGAAAAAACAAAAAGATGCTTCCGCACATCTCCACACGCAAGGCCGTGAAGTGGCCATTGTGGAGCGACTCATGGCACAAAATCCCGGACCGTTTCCTAGCGAAGCCCTCCGTCCGGTATATCGGGAAATCATGTCGGCCTCCCTGTCGTTGGAAGGCACGCAAACGATTGCCTATTTAGGTCCGCCAGCCACTTTTACCCATCTGGCCGCGATGCGAAAATTTGGAGAATCGGCCGATTACATTCCCGTGAATAGTATTAAGGATGTGTTTGATGATGTCGAACGTGGGCGCATGCGGTTTGGCGTGGTGCCGATTGAAAATTCAACGGAAGGCGTGGTCAATCACACCTTAGATTTGTTTGTGGATTCGCCGGTGTTGATTTATGGCGAAGTGATGCTGGAGATTTCTCATCATTTTTTATCCAAAGCACAGAAGATTGAAGACATCAAAACTGTCTATTCCCATCCACATGCGATTGCGCAATGTCGGATTTGGTTGGAAACCCATTTGCCTTCTGTCTCGATAGCGGAAGAACCCAGCACGGCTCGTGCCGCAGAGCGGTGTGTGAACGATCCGACGGCAGGAGCCATTGCGTCAGAATTGGCTGCCCAGTTGTATGGGTTAACGATCTTGCGGTCTCGTATTGAAGATAACATCAATAATTTCACCAGATTTTTGATTCTGTCTCTACGGGGCGCCGAACGAACGGGTCGAGATAAGACGTCGTTTATCGTTTCGGCCAAAGATCGGGTGGGCGCTCTGTATGATCTGATTCGTCCCTTCTCGTCCTATGGTATCAATATGACGAAAATCGAATCCCGTCCCACTCGTCGGAAAGTATGGGAATATTTATTCTTCATGGATCTAGAGGGGCATCAAGATGATGACCGGGTCAAGAAAGCCTTGGATGAAGTGAAGTCCCGATGCTTGTTCCTGAAAGTTTTGGGCTCCTATCCCATTCACCAGTAACCGCAGTTCACCGAACGTTCAACATACCGGATTGCTTGATATGGCCTTGCATGTTCATCCGACCATTGCTTCGTTGAAACCGTATTCTCCCGGGAAACCTCTTGCTGAACTTGAACGGGAGCTAGGGATTCGCGAAGCCATTAAACTGGCTTCGAATGAAAATCCCTGGGGACCGTCCCCGAAGGCCCTTCAGGTTATTGAGAGAGCGTCAGCGTCACTTCATCGCTATCCCGATGGCGGAGCGCATGATTTGCGACAGGCATTGGCTAATAAATGGCATGTGCCCAATGATCAGATACTCGTGGGGAATGGATCTGATGAAATTATTAGCCTGCTTATCAAAACCTTTCTGGCTCCTGGCGATGAAGCCGTCATGGCGGACCTCACGTTTGTCATGTATCGCTTGTCGGTCTTGGGTGGCCATGGTGTACCGGTCGAAGTTCCGTTGAAGCATTGGACCCATGATTTATCAGCTATGGTGGATGCCGTGACTGATCGTACCCGGCTCTTCTTTATCTGTAATCCGAATAATCCGACTGGCACGATGTTAACTGCTCAAGAGATTGATGGTGCTCTCACACGTCTTCCCGAGCATGTGGTGGTGGTGTTTGATGAGGCTTACTATGAATATGTGCGGGATGCTACCTATCCGGATAGTTTGCGCTATGTTCGAGAAGGGCGATCGGTCGTGGTATTGCGGACCTTTTCGAAGATCTATGGCTTAGCTGG
>CBDUWS010000024.1:0-12615 GCA_965370985.1 uncultured bacterium | reverse complement strand
ATATTGATTCCGTAATATATTCTTTGGTTGTTTTGGCTTTACCTTCATATGCCGAGTCTTTCATACGCTTAGGGGCATTGGTCCCTTCCCAGAGTTCGGGGCCAACTTTCCCGACAGCATCTTTAATCCCAGGAATGGTGTGACATGCAGGACAACCCGCTCCCATAAAGAGATCGTCATGGGACTCACTACCATCAACCAAAATATTGCCCCCGGCACCACCTTCTCCGCCCTCACTTGCAACCGGGCGGTCAGCTTCCGGAATAAACTTTTCGTATGAAGCGACGATTGCGTCATATCCAGGAGATTCTACCCCTTCCCTGGTGTACATCCATGTGTCAACAGCCGCTAATTCCCCTAACTGTAGAGATATGGGCGGTTTATGAATTCTAGGCATAGGACTTACCGTATCATTCGATCCCTTGACCCCAAAACCCTTAGCCACAAAACAACTTGGGCAAGCATGCGATTCCGCAATATATTCTTGGGCATTTGTTGCTGTTCCTGACCCTTCAAACGCCTCCTTTTGCTCAGTGTTTCGAGAGGCTGCATCGTTCATATGATAATTGGGCTCCTTCAAGCGCTCGGAGGCACGAGCTGGAATGCCAAATAGGTTTGGTGCCCGTTCGCTTAAAAACCCCTTTTGAAAACCATGGCACAGGGGACATTGCCCTTTTCCAATGGCTCCCTGGGTTTTGCTTTGACCAATTCCCCCGAAAATAATTTTTTCTCCCTCATCACCTAACTGTTGAGGGGACATACTGGCAAAATCTAATTTCACTACTGGAGGAGGAAATCCTCCCTCTACTTGTGGTAACCAATTCCCATAGCCAGACAATCCGGCTGCCACTAGAAACATAAAGCCACCAATTTTCATCAGGGCACTGAAACCTGGAAAATACAAACCACCAATAAATGCCATGATCGTAATCATGACTAGTGAAATCGGGAGCATTCCATCATTGAACGCAAAATTATGCGTATAGTTTGAAACAGCGATAAAGACCAAAAACATGCACAAAATTCCAATCATTGTCTGGAACGTTGCACGTTTTTTTTGCTCTGGATCCTTAATGGTCGCCTGAAAGTAGATTAGGAGGCCGACCAGCATTACCAACACCGGCCATCCCAAGTCCCATGCTCTTCCTATTAATTCAACCACAGTTCACTCCTCCAACTTTGGGCCACCAGAAGAGGCCCTATAATTATTGGTTAAAACCTTTTTTCATTAATGACCAGTTGCAGGCTGCGGAGAGGCTCCACCAGGAACAGGCTGTGAAATAGGCCCCTTTAACACTACTTTCTTGGCACCTAACGTTCCCAGCCAGAATACAAACATAATACTGATCCAGAAAAATAGCACGTTAAAGGAAATGACATTGGCCGCAAATCCAATGGTATGGGTATAGGCCCATGGCGAATTGTCCCGCATCACTTCGTTGACGTGCCAGAACAATCTAACCGATGAACGAATATAGCCCATCAAGCCCATCATCCATGTGAAAGCCGTAGCCAACATGATAATCGCATACTGGGAACGCGGAGGAATTTGACCCCATCTAATGGGACCAAGTTCTTTTGCCCCTTTCAACATGGCCAAATTGAGTGGAGTCATAAGAAACAAGCATGACAACGTTCCTGCTACCTGAGGTACAGATAAACCAATCCGCACGTTTGCCGGGATGAAGTATCCATAGCACGCCAACCAGATATTGTTTAGCTGGGCAACGACGAAAAAACACCCCATAAATATATTTCCGAATTTGGACCAACTGACCGCGGGAACCCTATTCCCACGCTGATACCAAATAAAACTAAGAATCGTTGTCATAATAATGGCATTAATTCCACCATTTTTGGCTGACATCACACCATAATTCCCCAAAACCGGATGTTGTTGACCACCCATGGCTTTCAACTCAGCAGGAGACATCACAATGGTATGCGGCGTTATGAACACGAGAAGCCCTACGACCAATATAAACACCAGATACTTAATATATTTCTGGAATCTTTCTCCCCCGGTCATTCTTCCTAAGGCTTGCCATAGGTAGTAATTTGTCGTCAGGAATAAAATTCCAATCATGGTTGCCTGAATGATAAACAGCCAAGCCAACAAACCACCCATCAAGGTAATTCCCATTTGCTGCCGATAGGCGTACACCTCACGCATCAACCAATAACCCGCAAACGGCAGAGGAATCAGGAAAGCCACACCCAAACTCATGGCGATGTATCCCATCCAATCATAATGAGCCCGCTCTTCATCAGTCTTTGAAGAGAGGAATCGATAGGCTGCGTAGGCTGCCACGACACCACCACCAAATGCCATATTCCCCAGAATTCTATGGACATTCAATGGATTCCAAAGGGCCGTATGCAACACATGCCAAATATTCCCTAGATAACGGCCTTGCTCGTCTACCCCAGCAGGAGACATCATGAACGCAATCCAGGAATTGGCCAACATCATCAGGACAGTCCCGATGACATTCAGGACTACGCACATGCTCAAATGAACCCACTTCAATACGCCTTCCCTCATTTTGTCCCATCCATAGTAATAGATGTAGAGGACTCCACTTTCCGCCACGAACGTCAGCGCATAAATGTGCATGACTGGTCGGAAAATACTGGACAAATAGCCAAAAAAGGCCGGGTAGAGAGTCAGGAAGGTAAAGATCAGAATACCGCCTAGGATTGCGGTCAGGGAATATGCCGTCAAGCTGATCCTGATAAAATCATAGGCCAATTGATCATACTTCCTGGCCATGGCCTTATCTTTACTGATCATTCCGGCAAATTCGATACACATACAAAAGATAGGTACCGCCAAGACGAAGCTGCCGTAATAAAGATGCTGCTGGTTGGCTACCCACAGAAGAACCCGGCTTTCAAAGTTATACCGAGGATAAAAGGTTTCATTATCCGCAGTAACAGGAGCGGGCATTCCGACAACCGGACCTTCAATTTTGTAATAAATATCACGGCCCATTTCAATTTTCTCTTCTTCTGCGCCTTCTCCGCCACCTGCAGCTGCAGCAGCTTCCTGGGCAGCTAAAACCTCCGGAGGGGGGCCTCCAGCAGAACCTCCACCCCCACTAGCCAAAGCCGTGACCGACAATAAGATGGGGAGCGTTAAAAATACTCCAGCCACCAGCAATGCGATGCCGGCAAAAACTTTCTTTTTACCTCGGGTCATTGGTGTGAACAAGCGACCCATTGACCTACCTCCTTTGAAAACGTGTTGTTTGTATAACCATTCAATTTTTTTGACATTCTCTCATTCCCATTCAAACTTGGTCCTTCATGCATGACAAGACTTAGACCCTTACCGAAACATATAAAAATAGTCTAAACCCTGGGCGTCCATTAAGAGCCAATCCAAAAACTGGAAATACCCAAAACAAATCAAAAGGGAAACTATGACATAGACAGCAGTCATTAAACTCCTCCTTCACTTAGAGAATTTAATCAGAATTTCTTTTTTTTGGTGGAAGGTCATGCAACTCAGCAAGGGCATTGAATGCCGGCAAACCAATAAAAAAACCACAGGCCTGCTGCGCAAGTCAGATAAAATATTGCCTTCCCGATTTTGGTCTCTAACACCGTTGCTTCTCGTACTGGTCCTGCTTCAGCCATTTTCCATCACCTCTTCGTTAATACAATGTTTTATTTAGATATATACACCTAAAGTATTTCGTTGACATATTCTTAAAATTCATGTTATTTCAACAATTATTGTTTTCGATGAAAGAGGCATATGCGATGCGTACCAATGCAAAAGTGTTCGACATTATAGTTTTGGCCGGAATGGTTGTCAATATTCTCCTGGCCGTGTTTCTTATCCTTTACTATTTCGATTTTCTCGGATAACGTCCAGTATTCCAGAAGCCAAGTTTGCCGATTCCTTACCTTGCTTTGACCTTGCACATCTGAACCCAATAGATTCATCTCTGAAGTCCGGAACGATAAAACTTCGGTTGGTAATGCGCAGGTCAACTCCTTGACTCGTATAACCTGCGCCGCGCATCGTTTTGTACATTGAAACAATTTTTGGGCGTACAATGCCTGGCTTCACGGCCCTACTATAAATATCTTCGACATACCAATCATCCACCCACTCCATGACGTTTCCTGCCCCGTCATACACTCCATACATACTTTGATCTTGCGAAAATGTTCCCACAGGTGCCGTGACTTCATAGCCATCGGCCTCCCCATCAAAGTTTGCCGGAAACCCCTCTCTTCCTTCGCCCCAAGGCCACGTTCGACCATCTGAACCTCGAATCGCCTTCTCCCATTCTTTTTCCGTGGGAAGCCTTTTACCTTTCCATTCACAATAGGCCGCAGAATCACTCCAGGATACATAGGTCACGGGTTGATTGAATCCACGAAGGGCTTCAAGTTTCCTGGCATAGCGAGATGGGGGACCAGGCTGTCGATGCCCCGTCTCTTCGACGAACTCCATATATTGTTGGTAGGTAACTTCATACCGATCAATCCAATAGGCGTCTAACATTGAGACATGCTGGGGCTTTTCATTGTAACCCCCTTGATTGCTGCCAAGAATAAATTCGCCAGCGGGAATTTCGACCATCGCATCGTCCGAAGAATTTATTAATTGTTGGGCGGATGTTAACGGGTGCGAAGCAGGACGAGATAGAGGCTCGGGATCGTTGACGGGGAGAGGCGGGCCTTTCAAAATTCCCATGATGGGCAAACTGCACATCACCAGGACCGCAATGAGAAAAACTACTTTAAAACGAGTATCCATACGATGCCTTTACCGAGATCAACAACCTTCACCAATTTTATAGGCGCAACAACCACAATGGTAAAGCTGAAGAGCCCCGGCTAGGTCGAAGGCACATTTACAGTTGGAGGATCTTTTGCGCAACGAAACCCTATCGTCGCATCGGTTCGCCACATCTTGGCCGAAAATCGCTTGGTGACACGCGCGCCTAACCGGGATTCACGCCAAGACCCACCCCGAATGACTTTAAACACGTCATCAGTTTTAGGACCCGGGGGATCACGGTATGAGGCTTTCTGATAATAATCTGCCGTATAATCGTCCATCACCCATTCGGCGACATTGCCCGTGGCATCATAGAGCCCGAAAGGGCTACGCCCGACTTCAAACGATCCAACAGGCGCCAAGTATTGGAATCCATCCTCTATTCCATCCACATTCGCAAATGTATGCTCAAATTTATTCCCCCAGGGGTAGCGCCGCTCGCCTTCACCGCGGGCAGCTTTTTCCCATTCGGCTTCTGTCGGTAGCCGCTTACCCGCCCAGCGGCAATAGCCAAAGGCATCATTCCAGGTTAAACCCACCACGGGGAAATCAGGGCTGACTAACTTTTCGACCTTATCTTCAAATACTGGCACTTTCGGTTCTTTCCGTTTTGTCATTTTTACAAATCGCTCATAATCCTCTTGGGTCACTTCTTTCACGTCCATATAAAAGGTCTGAAGATACACAGGATGGGCTGGCCCTTCATCAGGATCTCCATCGCCAATGCCCATCGTAAAAGGACCTTCAGGGATTTCCACCATTTCCCGATTATCATCCCCAACAAGAGTTTTATACATCGAAAAATCCTGTGTGGGCATGGGCTGAAGGACACGTACCTTGGCAGGTCGCCCAGCCATAATCGCGTCCAAATCCCGTTTACTCTTATAGGTCTCCCACACAAACAACACCATCATCCCAATAAAAGACGCAAACACAAAAATAATCGAACCTATTAGAACCCGTTGATTCTCCATCGGCTTACCTTTTCTGATTTGACTCTAAAGGCACAGGCAGGACGTTATACATCATCATGATTGAGGATTTCCCGGTTGCTCTACAGACGAATCCGATGCCGATTGATTTCGTTGTTGCAACAGATCTACCAGCATCGAAATCCAGACTCCCAAAAATCCACCCATCGCCGCGCCTGAAGAAGCACCGACGGTAATGGTATCAACCCCACCTAAACTCCAAGCTAACAATCCCCCTACAATCGTACATACAAAGATACTCAAAAAAAATCGCCGCCCTCCGAAAAACCCAACTCCTGCTCCCAAACACATCCCGAGCAAAAGGGCTGCCGGAAGAAACCCGATGCCCATGGACAGGCCAACCAACACTCCAACGGCCCCTAAAACTACGGCTCCTAATATAACATCAAATATTTTTGATGCGGCCATCAGATTCTCTCAATATGAAAATGAAAATTTCTAACTCATTGGGTTTCAACCCGGAGCGAACCAAAATCAATCTCTACAGCAGAACCTCCTAACAACGAAATTCCCCAAGCCAGAGCAGCAGGTTCATGATTATGTATCTTTAAAAAATCTTCATAAACATTGACGCGTTCTTCCACCCACTCACCAATAGGCCCTGTTCCGCTTCGTATCACCATTTCAGTAGAACTAAACATCCCGCCTTCTTTAATCAATCCCACCGGCAAGGTCGCGCTCCATACATATTTGGTATTGACGGGAATAAACATCAAATCCGTGTCTAACGACGGATAAACCGCCGCAATAAATTCTTCTCCCTCTGGAATCGCCTGGAGCCGCCAACGCCAAACCAACATCGGATGTTTCTTGGGATCCCATGTCATCTGTTTCGTATAGACACGTTGACTGGCCTTCTTGGCCCTGAGAAATGAAACCCCTTCTTCCTCCTGAATCGTATACGTTTCATGAGCAGTCACGGTACTCCGTTGTGCTCCCCATCCTTGAGGAAACCCTCTTTCATCCGGATTTCGAAAATCTTCGATAAGGATCGAATCACCTGAAGATCCCTGGGCTTCAGATCCTTCCGCCCAGACCAGACCATTGTCACTCACACCCAATATCATCACAATGCACGCTAAAGAAATACACACCGTACGAATCCATAATTCAATCTTACGATGTCGCTGTTCATTTAAAGCTAGGGTCATGCTGATTCCTCTTGTGAAAGGACTTGAACCACAGGTGTAGACCGAACTGACTGCATCGTTCGTTGTTCGCTCACTCGATGATCCCAACGGCTGAGCCAAAATACGAAAAACACCGCCGACCAAAACGAAATCATATTAATAGTCACCATCTTCGCTGCAAACCCTAACGATGGCGTGAAGGCCCATGGAGACTGATCCTGCATCAATTCATTGACATGCCATTCCAATCGACCAGCCGATCGAATATATCCCATTAACCCCATCACCCAAGAAAAGGCTGCTGCGACAATAAGCAACGCTACCATTCCGCGTGGTGTAATTTTTCCCCATTGAACGGGGCCGATCACTTTCGAGCCCCGTAGCAGCAGATGATTGAGGAGGAGCCCGCCAATCACCACAGTCGCGGTTGTCACCCCTTGAGGAATAGACAGACCAACCCGCACATTCGCCGGAATATAAAACCCATAAATGGCTAGCCAGACAATATTCCCAATACCCAAGACAAACAACAGGCCAAGAAGAATATTACCCCAAGATGCCCATGGCACCGTGACGATTTTATTGGCTCGGCGATAGAGGATAAAACTCAGAGCCGTCAAACAAATCATGACATTAATAGCCCCATTTTTTGCCGACATTACACCGAATTGTCCGATAACCGGATGCTGGGCGGCACCCATCGCCTTCATCTCACTGGCACTCGTCGCTAACGTATGAGGCGTAAACCATACGAGGAAACACGCCATTAAGGCAAAGACAATGGCCTTAAAATAAGAATGATATCGCTCACCTCCCTGCAGTCGGGCTAAGGATTGCCAAATATAATAATTGATCCCTAAAAACAAGACACCGACCGTGATGGCCTGAAGGACAAATAGCCACGACAACATCCCCCCCATCATGGTTACACCCATTTGCTGGCGGAATTCAAAGACCGCTCGCATCAACCAATAGCCCGCAATCGGCATGGGGAGCAGAGCACAAACCATCACCACCATAAACACATAGCCGACCCAATCATAATATGCGCGATCTTCGATAGTCTTTGACCTAAAAAACCGATAAGCGGCATAAGCGACAACTACCGCGCCACCAGACATAATATCTGCCAAAAATCGATGCGCATTGAGGGGATTCCATAAAGGCGAGTGCAGCAGATTCCACACGTTTCCCAAGAAGTGCCCTTCAGCATCAACCCCTGAGGGTGCCATCATAAATGAAGCCCAGGCATTGGCAGACAATAAGAGGATCACACCCATAACATTCGCTAACATGCCAATAGACATATGTACCCACTTGGCTGACGGATTCTTCAAATACTCCCAGGTGTAATAATACAGAGCAAGCAAAAACGCTTCCCCAACAAACACCCCCGCATACACCGGCATCAACGATTTAAACGTGGACCCCATATAATTCATGAACCCTGGATAGAGGACGATAAATAAACCCAGCATCACAGAACCCAGGACAGCCGTAATCGAAAGAGATAGTAATCCCACGCGTAAAATGTCCTGTGCTAACCCATCGTACTGTAGTCGAGCCATCTCTTGCTTCCGAGTAACCCCTAAAAACTCCAGGAGGAGGCTAAATATCGGGAGGGCTAACACAAACCCGCCAAAGTAGGTATGTTGTTGAGTCACAAACCAGACAACTAAACGATTATTGACATAAGGAATGCTGGGATAACTCCGTAGGCTTTCTCCAGCGGCCGGGCCCTCAATGGTCCCGGGTGTTTGGTAATAAAGATCCTGCCCTTTTTCCACAACGCTCATGTGGTCGGGCTCTACAGCCAAAGCCAAACCAACAAAGAGAAGAAGAAGAAGCAAGAGAAACCAGAATGATTGGCGTATCATCATGAATTATTTCACCAAATCGCCATGTGGAAGCACAGGAGGAACCGATTCAGGGGTTTTGGATTGCTGAAGCATCCCCATCACAAACGGACATCGTTGAATGTTTTCCGGAATGGTGACCAGCCGTTCTTCATAGGATTTCCGCCATCCTAGATAAAGGGAATACAGCGTCATCACCAACCCCGTACTGGCGGCAATAGCCACAAACCCCAACTGCGAGATCTGTTCAATTCGGAACACATAGGATGCCATCCCGATCAGAACGAGAAAATAGGTAAGAGCAAACGTCAAACTTGGCCAAAGCCAAAACCACAGACAGGACAACCATGTATGAGGTTTCCGCCGCCCCTCTCCTTGTTCAAATAAAGCCTCTCCAGCAAAAAACGCCAGCAAACTGATGGATGCCACAATCACAGGAACCAGTACCGATTGGAGGATTGGCTGCCAAGGGCCAGAACCCAACCCAAATAGCATCCAGGAACTGAAGATACCTCCAAAAATCGCCAGCCCTCCCCATTTCATCACAATAGCCGACTGTTGCGGAATCCATGTTCGCAACGCATCTCCATTCGGGAAAGTTGGCACGACTGTTCCTTCGCGAGCCAAGCGTTGCACCAGCCCAATCTCAAATGCATCTCGAGTGACCGAGGTACAGGGTATGATCATCGCCATCATGGCAGGACCTTCAGGATGGAGGAGGAAATCATAGCCTACAAAGACTTGCAGAATGGCCAAGACTAAAAGAGAGAGCTGTATGCCATACGCCACCCCTATCCAACCCACGATCCAGGCCCACTGCCGTAACCCATCCTGGCGAAAAGACTCTTGAAGAGAAAGCCCACGCCCTTGCCGATATGCCCAGATCGCGGCAAGTGCTGACACACATCCACTCAACCCTAATAACACCAACGGTTCAGATAACGGCAAAACATCTTTGAGAAGACGGTAAATCCCAAACGCCACAAGCCCGGGAGCCAACATCACCAGACGCTTGCGTTTTCGCACGGGCTGGTCCGTCACCAGAAGGTGTAATTGCGGAAGGACTCGTAAAGATAATCGATGTAACATTGATTGAGATGCTTAGTGATTGTTTTCAAGGGAAGCAGAAGCCAAGGCATTCATCGCTTATGACCGCCCTGTTGCCATACCGAAATATCGAGTCTTCACTTCTTCCATCAGGGCAACCGTCACTTCCGGCATGCCACGATCAAGGGCGGTACGCTCTAATTCGGTTTTGGCCATGGTGCGGATGCCTGAAGGCACATTGGCCAAACGTCGCTCAGCGTCAGCACTCCATTCCACCTGCCCCTTGTTTCGGGCAGTGGCCATACGAGCATAGGTCACAATCCGGTAGTGCTGATCACTGGAAAATGTCTCAACTTCATCACGAACCAAAGACGCCAAGTATGGCGGCAACCGCGAAAGATGGTAGTCCGCCTCATCGCTCCATGTGATTGAAGGAACAAGAGGATCGATTTCTTTGGGCGGCCCTTCGGCACCGACAGTCCATCCACACCCATCACATTGAAAACGGGCAAACACTTCATCAGATTCTAATTCTTCAACCTCTTCCACATGGAAAGACTGTTGGCATCCACACTTCACCGAACCGTTACCCGATTTTGCCAGGGTAAAGAATATACAACATAGTATAGGTCGCAGTTCCTGTCACAAATAACACACAATAGATCACCATCGTAAATTTCCCCAATATACGATGACGCCGTGCCCCATTCGGCCATATCCGTTGAATCAATATTTCAATCCCAAACACCATCGCGATAATAAGAGCCAAAGCGAAATAGACACTCAGCTTCCCTAAAGAAAATCCTGACGTCATCACGCGAGAGAGAAAGAACAACATGACCAACGTCGTAATGCCTCCCAAGATGGTCGCAATCCGACGCCCGGAAGTCTGCAACAGTGCATCGTTCAAAACTCGTCGACCTTCTACAAAAGCCTGAGATCGAAACCCTAGTACAAGCATATAAATGGCCATGATCAAACCAATCACGACCAAGATAATATGGACGGTCAACAAAGGGATAAACACATTATCATACAAAGCCTGTGAGCCACCGAACCCTTCCTTGCCTTCAAACGCCAAGACCCCGAGATTCCGAAAAAGATAGTAGCTGATAAAAAATGCCAACATCGCTACCATGCCGCCAAACATCAGCCAGTGATGATGATCTGTCTTATGTTTTTTCGCCTGAATCCATCCCACAATAAACAATGTGGTAAACACGGTGGCCATCAACTGACTGATATCCGCTCCCATCGTCGCATGCGTGCCAACAAACCCGGGCTCCCGCAACCATTCTGCTAATTCATACATAATACTTGTGCGTATCCCTTCATTATTTTGTGCCTTGAATCATGGCGCAGGGCTCTAATTCTTCGACATGGCGAAATCCGGCTTGCTCCATCCAACGATGAGATTCCTCAATCGTGAAGCATTCCCCTTTTTCGGTATTTACCAATATATGAACAGCAAAGGCTGTGGTCCATGCCGGGCTCGTTCGCGAGGGGTCTAAAAACCGATCTTTAATAATCAATCGTCCCCCTTCATTCAAACAGCCGTAGACTTTCTCTACTAACGCCGCATTCGTCTTCCCATCTTGATAATGCAGAATATCGGACATGAGCGCGACATCATAGGAACCTTGGAATGCATCTTCATGAAAATCTCCTGCCTGCAGTTGAATGCGAGCGGTTAACCCGGCCTCGTCTACACATTGCTTCGTCACTTTCAAAGTTGACGGAAGATCAAATACCGTCGCGGTCAGCTCTGGATATTCTCGACAAAATGCGATCGCATTAGTGCCAGCTCCGCCTCCGATATCCAACATCCGATTCGCTCCACTGAGGTTCAACCGTTGAGCCAGGGCAGGACCGCTCCCACGACCAATCCGATCCAATACCGTCAGCACCTGTGCCCCCAACTCCGGATTCGTCTCAAACACATGTTGCTTCACGGGAGACTCTCCCGTTTTAACGACCTGCTCTAACTGTCCCCAATGATTCCATTCAGCATCATGTAAAGTCAGCAAATGCCCCACGTACTCAGGGCTGGATTGTACCAGATATCGTTCGGCCACAGCTGTGTTAGCATACAATTTTTCTTCTTTGGTCACCACACGCATCGCCACCAACGCATTCATCACCAGTTCCAATGCACGCAGGTTCCAACCACGCGCTTCGGCTATCTGATTGATGGTCAATGAATCTCCCTTGAGTGTGGAGAACAGATCAAGCTGAACAGCGGTGAGGAGAATTTTGGTTTCCCAGTAATAACCTATCTGGAAAATATCGGCGAGGGACAACTCACGTGGCACACCGGGCCTCAAACTCAAAATAGTGCATAATCATTGGCATTCGTTGTCGATCTTAACGGGGGCAATTGTTCAAAGGCAAGGAAGGAAGACCGCCGGAGGAACACAAAAAAACGAGGGCAACTAGCATATAGCTAATTGCCCTCGAATTCTGAGATTTCTCTAAGAAATAATGCTCTTATTTGATCTCGAAATTGGCTTCGGCCGTCCCGCCATCGGCAACTTCAACTTCCACGGTCATGGCCTTTTTCCCTCTCGCAAACTTGGCCACTTTAGGGTGAAAAACCGCAACAGTATGTTTCCCGGCAGGTACATCTTTAATTTCGAAGGTTCCATCGGCACCGGACGTAGCATAAAAGGGATTGGTCACGGGCAAATACCAGCCTTGCATGAACTCATGTTGGTCGCATTGCAAGCGCAAGACGGATCCTTTTTTATACATTTTCACTTTCACTCTCTTTGTTAACGAAGAGCCCTTTT
>CBDUWS010000023.1:0-12668 GCA_965370985.1 uncultured bacterium | reverse complement strand
TTTAAGCTGATTCTAGGAAATTCTAATACGAATCGGGGGTAGGGAGATCTACTTCAGATTGCTTGGCTTCTGGGACAATCTTCTCCAGGCGGCGATGATAGTCCCGCATGCGTTGTTGCTGCTCAGGGGTAAATTTGATGGTTTCCTGGTTATGAAGGTCAACGAGCTTTTCCACACATTGCAATAGGGGCGGTACCGCGTCGAACACCTTGCCGGCCTCAAAAGCTTCTAGCGATTCCATAAACAGAGGCGGGAGGGGTTTATACGTTGCCCCAGCGCGGTCACGAAAACGGTAGACGATATTCTCATAAACTTCCACCGCTTCTTCAGTAGGTTTTACCCCCCCAGGCAGAGACATTCTTGAGGCCGCTGGTATTTTGGCGGCAAAGGCACTGAGGCTCGAAATCAACTCACCTAAGGTATCCACCACTTGTCCGGGTTGAAGAAGTTCTTTGTTGCTCATCGGTCTGAATCTATTCCAAACATAGGGTTGCCTGTCAAGACGCCGGAACTCCTTGATTTGCTAACTCCCGACGTATTGTTTCCATGTCTTCTGGTAACGGCGCCGAAAACGTCATCGATTGTTTGGTGAGAGGATGGACAAAACCTAAGACTTTGGCATGTAACATGACACGAGGAACATTGATGCCTCCAATTTCCATTACCTTTTTCCCACCATATATTTGATCCCCTAAAATTGGGCATTCAATAGCCTTTAAGTGCACACGCAATTGATGGGTTCGGCCTGTTCCCGGTGTTAACGCGACATGGGCGGCAAATTTCCCAAATCGATCGATAATCTTATAGGTGGTCAAAGACTCTTTAGGTCTCATGGTACGCGGGGAAAATGTTTTTCGGTCTTTCGTGTCCCGCCCGATGGCTAATTCAATTCGGCCTTCCCGAGTTTTCGGCGATCCCCATACCAGGGCCTCATAGAGACGGCTAATCGTATGTCCTTTGAATTGCGCAGACAAATGTTGATGCGCATGATCAGTCTTGGCCACAACTAATACTCCCGTGGTTTCCTTATCCAACCGATGAACAAGTCCTGGCCGTTCTCGCCCACCTATAGATGAGAGATGTCCCTCTCCACGTTGCATGTGGTACAGCAAGGCATTGACCATGGTCCCGGTCCAATGTCCTGGGGCTGGATGTACCACGAGGCCTGCAGGTTTGTTGAGCACGAGAAGCGCTTCATCCTCATGAAGGATATGAAGGGTTATGGGTTCTGGCTTAATATCGAGAGGTTCGGGTCGGGGAACAACCAGGAGGATGCGATCCCCTGGTTTAATTTTATGACTCGGCTTGATGCTCTTCCCATCAACGGTGATGTGCCCTTCTGAAATCAGCCGTTGCAGGGCAGCCCTTGAAAAATTCGGGTCCCGGTTAGCGAGAAAATGATCAAGACGTTTAACCCCTTCTCCAGCCGAAACAATAATTTCGCTTCGGGTTTCAACATACGGCATACAAAGGAAGATTGCGGGAAGGGAGGGTTGGATAATCAGGCGCGAGAACGGCGCTTCTGAAATCGTTCAGCAATTTTCTGGCGGAGCCGGGCTTTCTCCAGGCTGACTTTGGCTTCTTCAACTTCGGAAGGAATACCGCCACGTTCAAGATGTTCTTCCGCTCGTTGTAAAGCAGCCTGAGCCCGTTCGATATCAATCTCTTCGGCTTTCTCCGCGATATCGGCCAAAATCGTGACCCTCGTGGGGGTGACTTCAGCCAACCCTGACAGGATGGAAACAGACTCAGTAGTTTCACCTGTCGTATACTGAAGTTCTCCAATTCGTAGACCTGAAAGTAACAGACAGTGACCGGGCAAGACTCCAAAATCTCCCTCACTTCCCGGCACCACGACAAAATCGACACCCTGGCTGAACAGCAGCTTTTCAGGAGTAACAATTTCCAGAAGAAATTGTTTGGAGTTTACCGAGGAAGATGTTTGTTCCACTACCGTTTGAACCCCAGTTTTTCAGCTTTTTCCAATACGTCTTCGATGGGCCCCGCCATATAAAATGCCTGTTCCGGAAGGTCGTCGTATTTGCCTTCAACAATCTCTTTAAAACTCCGTACCGTATCTTGGAGTTTGACGTATTTTCCCGGAGTTCCCGTAAATGCTTCAGCGACATGGAAGGGTTGAGATAGGAAGCGCTGAAGTTTTCTGGCCCGGGCAACCAATTCTTTATCTTCTTCAGACAATTCATCCATTCCTAAAATGGCAATGATATCCTGTAAATCCCTATAGCGCTGCAAAGTCGTTTGGACTTTACGGGCAACCGCATAATGTTCTTCACCGATAACATGGGGGTCCAAAATTCGCGAAGTGGAATCCAACGGGTCCACAGCTGGGTAAATGCCTAACTCAGCTATTTGCCGGGAGAGCACCGTTGTGGCATCCAAATGTGCAAAGGCCGTGGCTGGAGCCGGATCAGTGAGGTCATCGGCTGGAACGTAAATGGCCTGGACCGATGTAATGGATCCTTTTCGCGTTGAGGTAATCCGCTCCTGTAATACACCCATTTCCGTCCCCAGGGTCGGTTGGTATCCAACAGCTGAGGGCATCCGGCCTAAGAGTGCGGAAACCTCAGAACCAGCCTGAGTAAATCGGAAAATGTTATCGATAAACAGCAGCACATCCTGGTGTTCCTCATCCCGAAAGTATTCCGCAATCGTCAGTCCGGTTAATCCCACACGGAGGCGAGCCCCGGGGGGTTCGTTCATTTGTCCATACACCAGCGCCGCTTTGGACTTTGTGAAATCCTTCGGATCGATGACCTTGGAATCCTGCATTTCATGCCACAAGTCATTTCCCTCGCGGGTCCGTTCCCCGACTCCCGCAAACACAGAAAACCCTCCATGTTGAAGGGCAATATTGTTAATAAGCTCCATGATGATGACAGTCTTGCCGACTCCTGCACCACCAAAAAGCCCTACCTTTCCTCCCTTGGAATAGGGCTCAAGGAGATCCACCACTTTAATGCCTGTTTCCAAAATCTCGGTGGAGGTTTCCTGATCTTCTAAGGTAGGGGCCTCACGATGAATGGACCATTTCTTTTTGGTATTAACCGGACCACAACCGTCTACCGGCTCACCGATGACATTGACCATCCGACCGAGGGTTTCTCGCCCGACCGGGACTGATATGGGAGCTCCGGTATTTTCAACTGGCATGCCTCTGACCAACCCATCGGTCGACGACATGGCTATCGCACGGATTCGGTTTTCCCCCAAATGTTGAGCGACCTCCATGGTGAGCTCAATCGCCTCTTGACCTGTGTTGGGATCACCGGGCTGGGAAATTTTCAGGGCGTTATAAATATTCGGCAAATGGCCGGGCTGAAACTCCACATCTACCACCGGTCCAATAATTTGAACAACCTTTCCTGCTTCTGTGCTCACGTCACCACCTCTTGTCTTAGTTGTTGGCCACCCTATCAGAATGTTGAAAAAGCCTAGAAGCAGCGTTCCGACTCTTTGTGGTACTCACGTACAAACGTGTAGCTTCTTCCCCCGCCGAGGTCCTTGCCGCTTTACTGTACCTGACTTTTTGAATCTCCTGCATATCGCTTTTGATAATGGTTGGGCCTAACCCAACACACCAGAATCTTGGAAAATGTTGATCCTTTCAGCCTTCCACTCCTTGAGGCTACAGTGATCTAATTATTGATGGAAGGGCGTCATCATTTCAACGCTTCCGCTCCTCCAACAATATCCATCAGTTCTTTGGTAATCGCGGCCTGTCGAGTTTTGTTGTAGAACAAGGTAAGCTTTTGAATAAGCTCTCCGGCATTTCTGGTTGCTCCATCCATCGCAGTCATTCGTGCAGCCTGTTCCGCCGCAGCCGACTCCAATAATACTCGATAGGTTAAGATATACACGACTTCATCTAATCCCGAAAAAACCTCGTCTTCACTGGGTTCATACAGGTAGTGCCCCCCGGCGGTATCCGGGGGCTCTGTGCCTTCCGTCAAATCAATTGGAAGCCCCTTTCTCACCCGAATTTCCTGTTGCATGACTGATTTAAATTCATTGTGAACGACATAAAGTTCATCAAAGGATTCATTCGTGTAGTCGTCAATGAGTTCCTGCCCGATGTCTTTGGCATGTTCATAGGTCAACCGATCAAATACACCTGGCCATTTATGCCGAATGGGCCAACTTCTTCTGTGGAAATAATCTAAACCTTTTCGACCAATGACGCTGACACTGACCTCGGCCCCTCGAGCCTTGTGTTCTTCCAATACCCCAACTGCTCGGCGCAAAACATTGGCATTGAAGGCTCCACACAATCCCCGGTCGCTGGTCACGACCGCGACCAACACTCGGTTTCCCGAATGTCGGCGAAAAAGGGGATGCACGGAAGGACTCACCCGACGGCTGACCCTTTCCAGCACTTGCCGCATTCTAATGGCATAGGGCCTAGCACTGAGGATTCGATCCTGCGCTCGCTTGAGCTTGGCTGCCGCGACCATCTTCATGGCCTTGGTGATCTTTTGAGTGTTTTTGACAGAACCGATTTTTCGTCGAAGGCTTTGAAGGCTTGCCATGGTTTACCGGAATAAGGCTTTTGAAAATGGAAATTAATATTTCTTGGTCTTTTTAAATTCAGTGATGATCTGCTTCAGTTGCTCTCCAAATTCTTCATCAATTTTTTTTCTGCTCACGAGGTCACTTTTTATTCCGGCATGTTTCTCATTGATATAACTCAACAAATCTTCCTCAAATTCTCTGAGTTTGGAAACAGGAATATCATCGACAAATCCGTTCACCCCTGCATAAATAATCAAGACCTGGTCGCCCACAGATATAGGCTTATATTGATCCTGTTTTAACAGTTCCGTCATCCTAGCACCACGAGCCAGCTGAGCCTGGGTGGTTTTATCCAAATCACTTCCAAACTGTGCAAATGCGGCCATTTCCCGATACTGGGCTAAATCCAACCGGAGCGTTCCAGCCACCTGCTTCATGGTTTTTATCTGTGCCGCACCTCCGACCCGTGAAACGGATAACCCCACATTAATGGCTGGTCGAATTCCTGAATAGAACAGGTCACTAGCCAGATAGATCTGCCCATCCGTAATGGAAATGACATTGGTGGGAATATATGCAGAGACGTCACCGGCTTGCGTTTCAATAATCGGCAATGCCGTCAAGCTGCCCGCACCTTTTTCATCGCTCATCTTGGCGGCCCGCTCTAGTAGCCGTGAATGAACGTAGAAGACGTCTCCAGGATAGGCTTCTCGACCAGGAGGTCGTCGAAGAAGAAGGGAAAGTTCGCGATACGCAGTCGCATGCTTGGAAAGATCATCATAAACAATCAGGGCATGCTTCCCGTTATCTCTAAAATATTCACCAATAGCCACCCCGGCGTAAGGAGCGAAAAACTGAAGAGAAGCGGGTTCACTGGCCGTTGCGGAAACAACAGTGGTGTAGGCCATGGCCCCATGGTCTTCCAGAGTTTTTACCACCCGGGCCACTGTTGATCGTTTTTGCCCGATTGCCACATAAATACAATAAACATCCAATCCTTTTTGATTAAGGATGGTATCAACGGCGATAGCGGTTTTCCCCGTTTGGCGATCCCCGATAATTAATTCCCGTTGACCCCGTCCAATCGGGATCATGGCATCAATAGCTTTGATCCCCGTTTGTAATGGCTCACAGACAGATTGGCGGTCCACAACGCCTGGAGCACGAACTTCGATTAGACGGGTTTCGGAGGATTGAATAGCCCCTTTTCCATCCAAGGGCTTGCCAATGGCATCGACCACACGACCCACAAGCCCTTCCCCCACAGGAACCTCGGCAATCCTCCGGGTCCGCTTGACAGGATCACCCTCACGAATACCGGTATCTCCCCCAAGGAGCACTACCCCGACATTATCTTCTTCAAGGTTCAATACCTGGCCGAATACGCCCCCTGGAAATTCCAGGAGTTCACCCGACATGGCTCCTTCCAATCCATATACCTTGGCGATGTTATCACCGACTTGAATCACATAGCCCATTTCCTTCACGTCCACCCGCTGATCAAATTCCTTGATCTTTTCCTTGATAATGGAGCTAATTTCTTCAGCTTTAATCTGCATGGATTACCCCTTCGTCAACTGATGCTGTATGCTGGCTAATCGACCCAGGACGGTATTATCAAATACCCAACTTCCAATGTATATTTTTAAACCGGCTAAGAGATTCGTTTCGACTTCAAACACGACATCCACTTTTTGGCCAAGCGTTTGGGTGAGTTCGCGTTTCACCTGCTCTTGTTCAGTGGAATCCAGCGGCTTTGCGGAACAGACGCGGACTTGTTGAATTCCCTTTTGTTGATCGGCCAATTCAGCAAAGGCATGGGAAATTTCAGGAAGCAACATGGCCCGGTTGCTTCTCAATAATTGATTCAGAAAATCGCGCATAATCGGAGGAGCCTGCATACGCTGGCATAATTCCTCCAAAACCCCTTGTTTTTCTTCAAATTTAAAGACGGGTGAAGCCAAGACGTGTTTCAAGGCAGGGGTATCTTCCAAGCCTTGGGTTAAGGACTCCAAGGCATTTCGCGCGGGTTCGACGCCCGATTCCTCGAGCAATTGGAAAAGCGCCGATGCATATCGACGCCCGATCGTACTTTGGTTCACGGTTTACAGAGAATCCTGGCAGTCACGTCTTGAATGGAAATTGGCGTGTATCAAGCGCAGAAACCTAGCATGGGCGCTACAGCCTGTCAACCGGAAAGAGCAGATGTAAAGGGATTTTTCTCGATAACCCAGGATCATGAAGAAAGCGACTGAAGAGAAGAGGACCGGATATTCGATGTGGCGGTTTTATGAGATTTTGGGGTCTGAATAATGCCGCCGCCTAGGACTCGATCGCCTGCATAAAAGACGGCAGATTGCCCAGGACTTAAGGCCCTAACAGGGGTTTCAAAGATGACGCTCATGGAAGTTTCACTATCCCATTGAAGTGTTGCCGGAACAGGAGGGGAACCATACCGAAATTTTATATCGATGATTTGTCCCTCAACCAAGCTATCACGAGAAAAAATGTTGAGATCGGCCAACTGGCAGGTAATGGTATCCAAATCTTCTGGAGGACCCAAGACCACTAAATTGAGATCGGGAACCACTCGCTGCACATAAAGGCGATTGCCTGTGGCTATCCCTAACCCTTTTCGCTGGCCGGGGGTATAAAAGGCCACGCCTTCGTGCTGCCCGAGTTCGTGGCCCTCAGCATCAACAAAGTTTCCAGGATTCGTCGCTTGCGGAGCATGTTCTTTGAGAAATTCACGGTAATCGCCTTGGGTGACAAAACAAATTTCCTGGCTTTCCTTGAGTTCTTCAACCGGCAGGCCCATGGCTTCGGCTTCTGCCCAGACTTGCGGTTTTTCCATGTCCCCAAGAGGAAACAGCATCTTGGAGAGCCATTTGGCAGGAATACGATACAAAAAATAGGATTGATCTTTATTGGTGTCCCGGCCACGGGCTAGAAAAGACCTGCCTGCTTCATCTTGTTGAATCGTAGCGTAATGGCCGGTGGCGATATAATCAGCCCCGAGTTGTTCGGCCGCTTGAAACAAGCCCCCGAATTTCACCCGTTCATTACACCGGACACAGGGATTGGGAGTGGTTCCCTGAAGATAACCGCCAATAAAGTCGTCGATGACCCCTTGCTGAAATGATTCCCGGGTGTCAATAACCTGATGCGAGATATCCAAGAGTTCGGCCACATGTTTGGCGATACCGACTTTACAGCATCCGCGTTCCTGCCAGCGTTTGGAAACGGCCGTTTCATCCTCTTCTTCCCAAACTTTGAGTGTCACACCAAGAACTTCGTAGCCCTGGTCCTTCAAGAGTTTGGCTGCCACGGAGCTATCCACACCCCCACTCATACCTAACACGACTTTTTTGGGAGTCGACGCCGGCATTTAGAGACTCAGGGATTCGGTTTCCAATTGGGCCGAAGACGTTTTCGCTTGCCCATTGGACTGAACACGTTCGTCCAAATCCATGTCTAGATTGGGTGCGGCACCCATATCACATTCCCCTTGGAAATAGACGCCTTCCTCCATAGCAAACGTGGGTGTATGCACATCCCCTATAAGCACCGCTGGCTTAAGAAGCTGAATTTTCTTATTAGCCGTAATGATTCCTTCAATCCGCCCACTACTCACAATGGTTCCACCGGTGATGGTTCCCTTAATTAAGGCCGTTTCGCCAATAATCAGGGTATCATCGATGGTGATTTCCCCTTCAAAATTGCCGTCCACCCGCACCGTGCCTTCAAACTGGGCTTTGCCCTTAAAATCCACACCTTTCCCGAGAAAGGTGTAAAACTCTTGCCCAAATCCGGCTTCTCTTTTCGTTTTTTCCTTTTCACCCCACATATAGCCCTCCTCTCATCCAGAATTTGACTCTCGGGTGGCGAGCCAGGATCTCCGTGTCCTCTGGGAATGATTTCCCCTAGTACAGAATCATGAAATGGTTTTATTTCACCTTGACCGCTTCTTCAACCGAGACCACGAGTTTAGACCCGAGGCCTTTTCGTTCACCCTTTTGGGGCATATTGCAGGATCCATTAAACATTACGCCTTCATCCATGGAAAGCAGGGGAGTGGTAATCGTACCATCAAAGATAGCCGGACTTAAGAGTTTCACGCGATTTTTAGCCAAAATTTCACCGGTAATCCGCCCCTGGCAGGTGACCATCCCAGCTTCGATTTTGGCCATGATTACCGCTTTTTGACCGATGATCAAATTCCCATCGGTATAAATTTCCCCTTCCAAGCGCCCATCCACTCTGACGGTGCCTTGGTACCGGATCGTCCCTTTAAATGTGACCTCTTCTCCCACAAAGGCAATGATATCGTCAGATTCTTCATGATTGTTTGAGAGCACTGGACTTGCCACGACTGGTAATTTCACAACATCTTCCGGGGTTTCAGCAGTATTTTTTCCAAACATGGAGACCCTCCTTCATTGAATGACTTGATCCTCAACCAAATATACTTTGTTTTTCCTCAAACACCATTAATAAATATAAATACCTAAATTAATATACCCATTCGCGAAAGAAGACCCCATGCTGTATGAGATATCCTTTCAAATTCTATTCCAGAATGAGTGCGGTGACGCGGTCCAATTCCTCATCAGAATAATATTGAATGACGAGTTGCCCTCCCCGAACTCCTGTTTTCACCTGCACTTTAGTACCGAAATGTTTTCGTAACTGATCTTCCAAATGATGAAATTTATTCGGCTCCTTCTTAGAGTGTTTGGCGGAACCTCCACTTTTTGACTTAGCAACAAGCTGTTCCGTTTGTCTCACAGAAAGCTGCTCGGACACAATTCGTTTGGCTATCTGAAGTTGCGTGCCCGGTGTGGAAATTCCCGCTAAGATCTTGGCATGCCCCAGACTCAATGCGCCGGATTCAATGAATTGCTGAACTTCTTTTGGAAGCGCGAGAAGGCGAAGAATATTCGCAATCGAAGAACGATCTTTCCCGACCGAACTTGCCACCAGGTCTTGGGTTAAGCCAAATTCACCCATTAACCGAGAATACGCCTTGGCTTCTTCCATAGGATTGAGGTTTTGGCGTTGAATGTTTTCGACGAGGGCGAGGGCCAAGGATTTTTCATCGTTGGAATTCCGAACAAGGGCAGGAATCGTGGGCAACCCGGCAATCGTTGCCGCCCGCAAACGCCGCTCTCCCGCAATAAGTTCGTACACCCCATCGCCTTTGCGCCGAACAACGATAGGCTGCAGGACACCATGTTCCTTTATGGACCGGGCCAAGCCCTCTAATTCGTCTTCAACAAAAATAGTCCGGGGTTGGTAGCGGTTGGGAATAATCTGTTTCAGGGCGATCATAGAAATAGCCTGGCCATCCTGTTCAACCTTCCAAACCAGCGTCTTTTTTTCAGGAAGAAGGGCCTGAAGGCCCTTACCCAATGCTTTCTTTTCCATTCGCAAGTATCTCCTTGGCTAGGTCAAGATAGGCCTTGGCGCCACTGGATGCCGCATTATACGACAAAACGGGTTTCCCGTGGCTGGGAGCTTCCGCTAGCGCCACATTTCGAGGAATGACCGCTTGAAACACCTTCTCTTTGAAAAACCCTCGAATTTCGTCTTGAACCTGTCTTGAAAGATTAATGCGAGAATCATACATCGTCAACAGAATACCTTGCAGGTCCAGATCAGGATTAAAGGAATCTCGAATTCGGTCAACATTACCCATGAGCCTCCCGAGCCCCTCCATTGCATAATATTCACATTGCACAGGAACAATCAGGGCCGAAGCGGCCACCAAGGCATTAATCGTTAACAGGCCAAAGGCAGGAGGGCAGTCAATAATCACAAAATCATAACCCTGAATTTCCCCGACGATGGTTTTCAGGATGGATTCTCGATCAGCCAGGGTGGATACCTCTATTTCAGCCCCAACCAAATCTCCTTTTGAGGGAATAATGGAAAGTCCGTGTATACACGTAGGTAAAATTGCCGAACTTATAAATTTCCGCTCCATGAGACATTCATAAACCGTCGCTTCGTTTGGTTCAACCGACACTCCACTGGTAGCATTTGCCTGCGGATCCAAGTCAATCAGTAAGACCGACTTTCCGCAAGTGGCCAACGCGGCACTGATATTAATCGCCGAGGTGGTTTTCCCCACCCCACCTTTCTGATTGGCAATAGTTATGATCTGCTTCACTCAGAATCCATCAAAAAGAAAAACTTGAGATTAGATAGCATAAATGATTGATTTATAAAGATATTAAAATTTAAAGAACTATCATTTTGTGAATTATTCAATAGTTAATAAATAAATTATTTGTAATTGTTCCACGTGGAACACCGGAAATATGTATTAATTAGGGAACATGCTTTAACACAGAGAGCACTCGTTTTCCAAACTCATAGGGCAATTCATAGGGAATTTCTTTTTCGATTGTCATACCCTGCAGCTTCTCAGGATTGTCAATATTCGTGGATCGAAACACAGCTAGCTTCCCATTCTTTTTTAAAATATTTTTGATATGCGGCAAAATATGATCAAGACTCACCGCTTTGATCATGGCCACATCCCATTTGGCTTTTTCTTCCAGAAGTGCAGGACCACCTTCCAATCGCTTTTGAAGAACAGAGATACCTGTTAACTCCAGCTTCCCGATAACGGTGTGAAGAAAAGCCGTCTTGTTGGCCCGTGGCTCCATTAATGTGGCGTGCAAAGAAGGAAAAGCTAATTTGAGGGGAATTCCTGGAAACCCGCCACCAGTCCCAATGTCGATGATCGAAAGAGAGGGATTTTCTGGGAATGCCAAAGATCCAGCTAACGAATCGGCAAAAAGTAAAACGGCTTGCTCTCTTTCCGTTTTCAAGCCTGTCAGGTTAACGGAACGATTCCAGAAGCTTAGCTCTTTATAATACAGATGAAACTTCTCTAGAATGTTTTCTTGAAAGGAAAAACCAAGGCTTTTGGCTCCTTCTACAAAAAACTCCAGAAATTTTTCTGCATTTTCCTGTTGTTCCACGTGGAACATTCCCCATTTATAAAAATCACCCAACAAAAATCATGAGAATGGCTTTTTTATTTTCTAAAATTTTAACGAATCCCATGGAAGCAATCATCTACATGAATCCTCTTGGCGTGTCCTTTGTCATGCATTTTAAATTGATACCATGACTGACCGCTGTTCCTGTATGTGCTTTAAAGCCCGTTTAGGCAAAGCATCTTCAGCTACACGAAGATCATATGAAGCCTGAAGATTCATCCAAAATTTTGCGGTATTCCCAAAGAATTCACTCAGCCTCACTGCTGTATCTCCCGTAATACCTCGCTGCCCTTTAATAATTCCAGTAATTCGATTGGGTGGTACGCCGATCGCATTGGCCAATGATGATGCCGTTAAACCGGTAACCTTTAATGGTTTCAAAAATTCTTCTTCAAGAATTTCACCTGGGTGTATGGGTCTCATCCTATTATGAATCATTGTAAGCTCCCTAGTGATAATCGGTTATTTCCACATCATGCGGACCATCGTTTCGCCAAACAAAACCAATCCGCCACTGGTCATTGATTCTAATACTGTGCTGCACTTTTCGATCGCTTTCCAGCTTCTCCAATTTGTTTGCTGGCTGAATTAACAAATCAACTAATTCTACGGCATTATCTAACATCACTAATTTTCGTTCTGCAGCTTTTTTAAAGCCTGAAAAGGTCTTAATTCGTTCACCATCAAAGAATTCACCGGTTTTCTCACTAGCAAAACTACTTATCATTACTTAGATTACCATAATTTATGATATACGTAAAACATAATTTTATTTAATAAGATTTTTACTGTAAAATCAATAGTATTTCATTGAATTTCTAAGACTTACTTCTCATTTAACAGAAAATATTTGTGCCGCCATTTTCCATGAATTTTTTTCTTACGCTCTTAAACCTAAAAACAACAGTTGAATCACGAAAGTCTGCACAACCCCTTGCCGTACCTAGGAAATGGAACAATTGACTCATCACCCAAAAGGTGCCCACCCAATTCTTATATTCCCTATGCCCATCAATTGCTTACACAGCTTTATGGTTCTGGCCTTAACAGCAATATCATGTTTATCGGAAATGTATCTTGAGATTTTCCAGTTGAGATGCGTTGGGCGGTGAATGAACCGCTCCT
>CBDUWS010000022.1:0-12725 GCA_965370985.1 uncultured bacterium | reverse complement strand
GGGAAAGCAAAATAGAAATACGCAACGCCCAAGAAGAAAAAACATGAGAAGAACCAGCCAGAACGGAGAAGGAGAGAGTTAGAGGTCAGGAAAGTGAAAGTTGCCCGGCAATTCCAGAGAAAAGGTAGCCCCATGGCCAATTCCCTCACTGTGAGCTCGCAAGGCCCCCCCAAGATTTTTGGCCGTAAGAGCCCCACTATGCAAACTCATGCCGCGCCCACCATTTTTGGTGTTATAACCTTGCCCAAAAATTTTAATAAGGTCATCAGAAGCAATCCCAACCCCGGAATCCTGCACTTCCAGACAGACGGAATCAGGCGGGCCAGGAATAAGTTTCGCTCGCACAATGAGTTGTTTAATAGAAACCGAAGCCATGGCCTGACAAGCATTCCGAATCACATCGCTCATCACCTCAAGCACTTGATGTTTATCCACAATGAGCTGTGGAATTTCCTGAAACTCTCGGGACACATCAATCTGGGAGGTCTTCAACAGCTCCTGATTCAAAGTTAATGCTTCTTCAACTAATTCAATCACAGAGATTTCTTCGGTTATTCCACTTGGCTTTGCAAGATCTTGTTGAACGGCTACACATTGTTGAGCATTCTGAGCATTTTCACGCAATCGGGCTAATTCGGCGATCGCCACTCGTTGCTCCTCCACTAATTGACCCGCTAATTTCTCTAAATAGGCAGGGATTTGTTTTCCCTTGGGATTACTGGAAAAGTAGTTCCCGAGATCTTCGCGATGTTTGTGAAAAAGTTGTGAGATCCGTCCCACATCTCCAACCATCGAATTCTTGAGGATATCTGCAACGACTCCGATAGACACGTTGATACTATTCAACGCGTTCCCTACATTATGCAGCACATCTGAAGCCACTTCTGCCATTCCTAACTGTCGAGACGTCTCCAATAATTGCTCATGCAATTCCAACTTTTCTTCTTCCATTCGCTTACGTGCGGTAATGTCCTGCGCCACGCACACCAGCCCCTGAAATTGCCCCTGTTCATCCTGCATCATGGACCCGGAGACTGAAATCGGAATCAATCGGCCATCACTGGTCAGAAAACTGGACTCAATGCCACTGACCGACCCTTGAAGGAGCAAGTTCTCGATAATGGAACCCTGGGCAAATTCTTCCCCAAAAATCAATCCCGGTGATTGCCCAATCAATTCATCTTCTCCGTACCCTAAGAGCGCCAGCAATGATGGATTGACCGACCCAATCGTCAGATTTGCATCAATCACTAAAAGGGAATCCGCCATAGATCGCAACACATTATCCACGTAGACTTTTGATGTCGCTAATGCATCCCGAGCCGAAGCCAACGCAGCCTGTTGGTCAGTGAGGTCATTAATGATCGCGGGCATGGCTTCACCAACAAGCTGGCTTTTCTGATCAGAAATCGTTAATTCATCTGACGCGCATTGAGCAGAAGAAACCGAAGCCGCACCCAGACAGGTAGCCAATTGAAAGAGTTCTTCTGGCAATCCCGGCAGCCGAAACAGGACCCATTGTTCAGTCCGACTCAACGACAGATTGCTTGGCCATGATGCTTCATCATTTGGCAAACACAAGATACAGCGTACGGTGTCATCCAGCTCCCAGATCTTTTCAATATTCTCACGCACCATATCGCATTGATCTCTGCGAACAGATAGAAAGATGAGAGGGAAAGACCTACCATTCTGTTTACCTTCTGCAATATGCTGAAAGGCCGTCTGCCAATCTTCTACCTTCACTATTCCGAAAGAAGTTGCACTCAAGTTGGCAGATATGGGATTCAGCAATTCCGTCGTTTCATCTTGTGACGACGCAGCAGCGTCGGAAGCATGCAAGGCTTGCTTCAGGAAGTCATGGGTGGTGGCATCATCGCAAAAAGACAACACGCGCCGAAGGGAATGATGAGTGGAAGAAGAAATCATAAGCAATTTCTTACAACAATCTTATTGCAAGCGAGACGAGGAATCTGTTCTGACGTTTTCATTTGCAATGCCATCACCAAGAAGATCTTCGTTCAGCGACCAAGTGACAATTATGGTTTCTCCAAACTCCATTGGCAGCCCGCTGCAAGACAACGTTGTTCATCTGTCCAGCAAAGCGGGTAAGGTAACGGTAAACGTCGATCCTTCTCCAAAAATGGAGCGAGCCGATATCGCACCTCCACATTGATCGACAATGCGTTGACACACCGCAAGCCCTATCCCTGTGCCCTCATATTCATCTTTTCGATGCAGGCGTTTGAACATATCAAAAATCTTGTCGAGGTGTTCCGCCGCGATACCAATGCCTTGATCCTGAATCTGGATCTGGCAGAGACTGCCGGGTTTTCCTGACACCGAATGACGGCGATTCTGGATTATCATGCCTGAAATATGAATAATCGGAGCCACCCCCTGTTTATGAAACTTTAAAGCATTGCCAATAAGATTCTGAAGCAACTGCCGGATTTGCAAGGCATCACCATGAATCATGGGCAGATCTCCCACATGAATCTCGGCCTGTAATTCTTCAATATGTGCCGCTAGATCGGCCAGGATTTCCTCCACAATTTCCCGTAAAGAAAGGGACATCCCGGTCGAATCAGGAGCATCGATTCGAGAATAGACCAACAATCCTTCAATCAATTGCTGCATTCGACTGGCCGCTTTCGTCACCCGATTCAGATAACTTTGACCCTGCTCATTCAGTGACGACCTATGCTTGACTCGCAATAAGTCTAAAAACACTTGAATGGAATGAAGCGGTTCTTGCAAATCATGAGCTGCCAGAGAGGCAAATTGTTCTAAATCTCGATTTGATCTAGCCAATTCTTCGGTCTTCTGACGGAGAGCCAATTCGCCACGTTTTCGTTCATGCAACTCTGTCAACGCTTGATCTCGGCCAGTCGAGATTTCAGAATTGCGTATCTCTAACTCTCGAACCGCTTGGGTTAATTGACTTTCAATTTCTCGTTGCCGCACCAGGTCTTGCTCCAGTTGCTGATTGACCTCTTCCATTTGAACGAGTTGATTCCTGAGCGCAAAATCAGATTCCTCGACAGGCAATCCGGCCTCTGGCTGCCAATACTGTTTCATGGTTAGGCTAAGAAAGAGTGAGAAAAGGAAGGAAATGTTTGTGGCTCATCAATAGGCGTAAGCCCTTCAACCATCAAGAACATCCACTGGCGTCCTAGCCGCTCAACAATCATGACGACACCGCTTCTTTTTGAACAGGGAAGGTCAAGGTAAACGTGGCACCCCTACCGACGCCCTCGCTTTGGACATGCATCGACCCGCCCATGTTCTTAATCGCTAGGATTGAACTCTGAAGCCCAATCCCATTACCGTCGGTTTTCGTGGTAAACCCTCGCGTAAACATCTTAGACAGATGCTCGGGAACGATTCCTATCCCACTATCCTGAATCGTCATGACCACGGTTGCCTCATCGTCGTCCTGATATTTGACACTGAGAATGAGCTCGTGGCTATCCTGAACCTGTTGTCGCATCGCTTGTTTCGCATTACGAAGAAGATTCACCAAAATTTGAAGCAATTGATGTTGATCAACCAGAACCGTTGGCACCTGCTGATAGTCAGGACGAATGGTAATCCACTTCTCATCTCCAGGCTGAAAACTGAGTTCCATCGCATGGGACAACACATCGGCTAAGGAAATCTGCTCTGTCTGTCCCGCAGACTTGGCCATCGTTTGATGAGAAGCAATGATTTGCTTCATGTGGCGAATATTCCGGACCAACCCCTTCATTTCCTTCAGGACCACCCTTTGTTCTTCTAAAAGGTGAGTCCCAAGTTTTTCAAGTGACGGAGGAATACGTTTACCTTTGGGGTCTTCCATAAGATACGTCCCCAAATCCTGATCATGGGCTTTGATAAGTTCGGCCATTCGATTCACGAGGGCCACCGCCGATTGATCGACAACCGATTCGACCATATTGGCTGCGACTGTCACACTTGTCAGCACATTGCCAACATTGTGCAAGACGGTTGATGCCACATCGGCCATTTCGATTTTGTACGCAGCTTCGCCTAATTGACTCCGAAGCTGTTCTTGTTCTGCCAGAAACTGCTTTCGTTCCTGCGCCTGTTGGAATACCCACCTCAAGACTGATGGTGCCAAAGTTTCATCTACACGACATCCAACAGCATCCTCAGCGATCCTGCCCTGCTCACCTTCAGCCTCGGGAATGTTTATGATCCCAATGATCACAGCGTCCTTCCCGTCCTGTTGCATCTGACAGGCTTGTCCCCACTCTCCTCCTTCCTTTCGGCAATCAAGGACAATCACATCGTACCGATTCTCTAACTCAATCTGAGTGATACCCTTTTGGACAGTCGTGACCCATTCCACTGAGGGATTGGGTTCAAGGGAGGTGAGCACAGAACGACAAGACGGAGAAAACTCCGCTTCATGAAAGCCAACCATCAAGACATCAAGGGACAATGTTGTGGGAAGGGACTGACAATCAGGAGACAACATGAGAGATCATTCATCCGTGACGTGTGAAACGGGATGCGATTATTCTGGGTGGTCACCTACATCGAAGTGAGAGAATCGCCCATCTTGTACTTAATAAGCCTTCACTTATCACATGCACGATTGATCACATGGAGATAACAAAATTCTTAGGGACACTCTTGATCGATTAATTTGTTTTCACCGTTTCTTCCGCCCGTTCTTCAGCCCATTTTGCCAACAGATCTAACTGGGATTTGGCCTGTCGCCCTTCGGCCCACCGCTTGGTCAACGAATTAGCCAACTGCCAAACTTCGATATTATCAAAGGGTTTTCGAAGAATGAGCAACTTGTCATTCTTATTCAATCGTTGGATCACATCCTCCCAAGCATGGTCAGAAAACGCCGTGCAGATGACGACTTGCAAATCAGGATCTTCCTGCCATAAGTGCTCGACTGTCTCCACTCCATCCCAGCCTGGGGGCATACGCATATCCACAAAGGCCACGGCATACGGTCGTTCGGCCTTCATGGCCTCTTGGACCATGCGATATCCCATTTGCCCTTGATCCGCACATTCTACTTCGAACTTTTCCACGACCTTTTGCTCTTCTACATCATCGAACAATTCGGCTCGAACTTCCTGTAACAACGAGGTATCCAGAGAGCGCTCAAGAATTTTCCGGAAATCATCGTGAATGGCCACATTATCATCAATAACTAAGATCCTGCGGTTCCCTTGTTCCATGTCCATTACTGTGTTTCCTCCATGTGAATAACTGGTAGATCAAGCGTAAATATGGCTCCCTGATTCAGGCCATCGCTCCAAACCCGCAAAGACCCACCAAGGTCTTTGGCCGCTAACGCACTCATGTGAAGATTCGGCAGGAGATCTGACTGAGACCCCGGTTGCTGGGGTGAAAAAACCCGAGTCAGGCAGTCCGATGCAATACCTCGACCAGTATCTTCTATCTGCAAACGAACGAATCCGTCACGATCTGGGCAAGGCAAAATATGCAGAACCAGGCGATGTACTCGCTCTGCCACCTCGCGCATCGAATTGATGGCATTCCGGATCAAATTCACAAAAATGGGACTTAGTCTCGAGACCTCCAAGATTCCGTCTCCAACAGCGTGATATTCCCGGACCACCTCTATTCCCATTCGGTCTAATTCTCCCTGATGAGAATCAACGACCTCATCCATGACGGCTGCAAAGTGAACCGTGTCCTTGAAGCCCCCCGCTCGCTCGGGTGTTTGCCCCGCCGTGAGTAAATATTCCAGTTGCTCAAGAAAATAATTCAAGGTCGTGAGTTCCTTGAAGGTATTCAAATGTGTATGGCACAATTCCTGACTCAATTCTCTTAAAAAATGCGGGATCTTTTTCCCCTTGGGATCTTGCGTGAGATACCAACCGACGTTGTCTTCGTGCGCCTCTAACATATCGGCGATACGCCCGACATCATCCACATGAAATTCTCGCAGTTGATTATTAATCAGCCCCGCGGAGACATGCACGCTATTCAACACATTTCTCATCTTATGGAAAACAGATTCTCCCCCTTTGGTTGAGACAAAACCCATTTCCGTTTCTTGTAAAAAAGTTGTCGTGGTTCCCATAAGAAAAATAATGCCCGACGGATAAATTTCAGTCCACTTTCAAGTGATCCAATTGGACCAAATGCCTTCACATGCCGCAATCCACTGATATGAACCTCAAACTAAACGACAGATCCGTTACGCCAGCAAGAATCCTTTATCAGTATTACGGAATAAATCGGTCATTTGGCCAAGAACTTTAAAGAGATATCACCTGAAAACTTCTGGAAATATTGAAAACATGGTAGTATCCGCCTATCTCTCGTCATGACTTTCCTTCCCCACAATTCTGCATGCATCTTATGAAATCGTTGGATTACCGGTCTCCCTCGACCACCCCATCGACTCTACCTATGACCATGTTTTCCTCAATACCAGCGAAAGAACCAGAGACATCTCACACTTCATGGTCACCATGATTGAATCCTGTTCAACATCCCAATCCGATTCTGCTTCGACAACGGCTCTTCGTGGACTCCTCATTGCCCAATTTTTTGGCGCATTCAATGACAATGCCTGGAAACTCATGGTTGCCTTTCTTGCGATCAAGCAAGTGGCGGCTACGGTAGAGACATCTGGGCCAGCCTTTGAAGCCGCTTCGCAGGCACAAACCACACAAACCTTTGTCATATTTACCTTGCCGCTTATGATCGTGTCGGTCTTCGCAGGGGTATTTTCCGATCGATTCAGCAAACGAACCGTGATCGTGGTCATGAAAGCTCTGGAAGTCCTGTTGATGGGAGCTGGAACAGCGGCTCTTTTTTTCAATCCTGAAGGTGGAACCCTGCCATTATGGGTCCTAGCAGCCATGGGCGCCCAAAGTGCGCTCTTTAGTCCTTCCAAATATGGAATTCTCCCCGAACTCTTGCCGCATCAACGATTATCTTGGGGCAACGGGCAATTGGAGATGTGGACTTTCATGGCGATCATCGCCGGGACGGCTCTTGCAGGGCCGCTCCTGGATCTCTCCGGTTCCACACCATGGATGGCCGGATGCATATTAATCTTCTTTTCCGGTCTGGGACTCTGGGCTTCATTTTTCATTCCGCCTGTGCCACGAGCTCGCCCTGATGGCGGCATCCGTGAAACCTGGCAAGCAGCCTTAGAGGCTATTCAATCCGATCGGGTTCTCACTTTAGGAATCCTGGGATCCATTGCATTTTGGACGCTGGCCAGCTTGGTCGGTCAGGACGTCTTGATCTATGCCAAAGCCGTCCTACATTTATCGGATACCTACTCTGGGTTTCCCCTTGCGGCCTTTGGCGTGGGCGTGGGCGTCGGCTCTCTTTTAGCAGGAAAACTCTCGGCCACAAAGGTAGAACTGGGGTACCTGCCCCTCGGAGGCATAGGCATTACGCTCAGCTTAGGGGTTTTAGGAGTGTGGACGCCTGAACTAGGTGGCACCCTGTTAGGCATGGCCTGTCTCGGGCTTTCAAGCGGGTTTGTAGTGGTGCCCCTCAATGCGCTCATTCAATGGCGATCGCCATCTGATCGCCGGGGGGCCGTCATTGCCTTCTCTAATACCTTGGTATTCGGTGGGGTGCTAATGGGATCTCTGGGGTGTGGAGCTTTGGCGACCATCGGCTTGAGTGCCAGCGCCATATTCCTCGTATCCGGGATAGGAAGTGCCTTGCTAACAATCTGGGCAATGTACAAAATTCCCGAAACGTTCATCCGTCTCGTGTTAATCCTGTTCACCCACAGTATTTATCGACTCACCATTCTTGGGAGAGAGCACATACCTCAAGAAGGAGGCGCACTGTTAGTCCCGAACCATGTGTCCTTCATTGACGGATTCCTGCTCTTAGCCACCACTGATCGGCCAATTCGATTTCTCGTCGATCAAATCTATTACGACAATACATTCCTCAACCCGTTCGCCAAAATCATGGGCGCCATTCCTATTTCGTCCAACGGGTCTCCTAAAGAAATCTTGTATGCCCTACGAGAAGCGGGACGCCGGCTGGATGACGGGGAATTAGTCTGCATCTTTCCGGAAGGCCAGATCACGCGCACTGGCAATCTTTTGCCATTTCGCGCAGGCTTCACTCGCATCGTCAAAGGTCGGGATATTCCCATTATTCCTATCCATCTGGATCGGGTCTGGGGCAGCATTTTTAGTTTTATCCGTGGAAAGTTTTTAGCCAAATGGCCGTCCCGCATTCCCTATCCCATCACCCTCTCTCTCGGTGAACCCCTCCCTTCAACAACCACCGCCGACGACTTACGTCAGGCCATTCAGGAATTGGGTGAAGCGGCCTGGCAGGTGAGGAAAGCGAGCTGTCGCCCGCTGCACCATAGTTTTGTCTCCTCCATGCGCAGACACCCATTTCGATTTGTATTTGGCGATGCCACGAAACCTCATGTTTCCTGTTCCCAAGCCCTCATCGGAGCCATTGCCTTAGCAAGAGCTTTACGATCAAATTGGGACGGGCAACATACGGTGGGCCTGCTCTTACCACCAAGCGTGGGTGGCGCACTCGCGAATATTGCCGCCACACTTTCTGGCCGTACCACCGTCAATCTGAATTATACGGCTGGAATGACTGGAATTGAGTCCGCCTCGAAGCAAGCCGGCTTAGTGACCGTCTTGACCAATCGAGTCTTCTTGGAAAAAGCAAAAGTCGAGCTCCCAGCCAACCTCACGCCCATCTGGATTGAAGACGTGCGAAAAACGATTGATGCACGCGCCAAAATCACGGCCATTTTCCTTGCACTGTTTGCTCCCATCCGCATGCTGGAACGGGCCTGTGGCGCCATTACCCATCCCACCATCGAGGATTTAGCGACAATCATCTTCAGTAGTGGGAGCACGGGAGAACCGAAAGGGGTGATGCTGAGCCATTTCAGCCTGGACTCCAACGTAGAGGGAGTCGCGCAATTGCTGCACATAGACAAACATGACCGAGTGCTAGGCATTTTGCCGTTCTTCCATTCTTTTGGATATTTAGCCACATTATGGTTCCCCACCATCCATGGAGCCGGGGTGGTGTATCATCCTTCTCCACTGGATGCCGGAGGGATCGGCGATCTTATTCATCGCTACAAGGCCACCGTCCTCTTGACCACGCCAACGTTTTTACAACTCTATATACGCCGATGTTCCCCTGAACAATTCGGCTCACTTCGCATTGTCCTCACAGGTGCAGAAAAGTTATCGGATAGGCTACTTGCAGCCTTTGAAGAACGCTTTGGCATTCGCCCCATCGAAGGCTACGGAGTCACAGAATGTGCCCCGGTGATTGCCGTCAATTGCCCCGATTTTCGTGCGGCAGGGTTTTTTCAGCCTGCCTCACGACAAGGCACTGTGGGGAAACCACTCCCCGGCGTATCACTTCGGATTGTCGATCCTGACACCTATGAACGATTGCCGGTTGGCACCCCGGGCATGCTACTGGTGAAAGGTCCGAACATCATGGATGGTTACTTAGGTCGGGAAGATCTAACTGCGCAAGTCATGCGCCATGGATGGTACATCACCGGAGATATTGCCAAACTCGATGAAGACGGATTTCTGACCATTACCGACCGGCTTTCACGATTTTCAAAAATCGGGGGAGAAATGGTGCCACATGGACGGATTGAAGAAGCCTTGCATCAAGCGATACAAGCTGAGGACATGATGCTAGCCGTCACGGCTATTCCCGATGAACGCAAAGGAGAACAACTCATTGTGCTGCACACACTGGAAGAATCCACGATTCCAGATTTACTCGATAAGGTGACGGCCAGTGACCTACCTAATCTGTTTATTCCACGACGGGGCAACTTCATCAAAGTCGACCAACTCCCCGTCCTCGGTACCGGCAAGTTGGACTTACGTGCTCTCAAACGCATTGCCCTTGAACACCATGCCAAGCCGCAATTACCGCCATAGTAAGGTCTTGAAAACTCTACTAAATGACCGGTTGCCGCCATGTCTATAGCCGATGTACCGAAAAAATCCTTGATTGATTGCCATGTGCACCTAGCTGCGTTGCCTGAAGGCAACAATGGGTGTCTGATTTCCTCAACCATGTTAAAGAGCCCGCTCTTCCGCTTCTTATTATGGAAACACCAGCTTTCACCAAATGACCCTGCCGCAGCTAATCAAAAATATATTCAAGATCTGTTGCAGGAATTACGTGCGTCACTTTATGTTCAACAAGCCGTCCTGCTCGGAATGGATGGGGTATACACGAATGAAGGCCGCATGAATCAACAAGCCACGGAATTTCTCATTAGCAATGATTATGTGCTCAAACAAGCCAACGAACATCCCAACGAATTTTTAGCTGGCGTGTCGATTAATCCCCAACGTATCGACGCCATCGAAGAACTTCATCGCTGTGCCGAAGCAGGTGCCGTGCTCGTGAAGGTCCTACCCAATGTCCAGCAATTCGATCCCGGGCATTACCGCTATAAAAATTTCTATCGCGAGCTAGCCAAACTGGGCCTTCCATTGCTCAGTCATGTGGGGTATGAATTTTCCCTCATGGGAAAAGATCAATCCGTGGGTGACCCAAACAGACTTCGGACCGCCCTAGAAGAAGGCGCCATCGTCATCGCAGCCCATGCCTGTAGTTACGGACTCATGATGTATGAAAAGTTTTACCCCACATTATTAGAGTTCGTGAATCATTACCCAAACTTCTATGCGGATATTTCGGCCCTCACCCTTCCAAACCGACTGGGCATGTTGCTCAAACTCCGTCAGCATCCAGAAATCTTTGATCGCCTGATTTTTGGGACGGATTATCCCCTCTCCGTCTTTCACCTACCGATGTGGGGCTCAGCCAAATTCTCCACCATTCGCCAAATGATGCGCACCACCAACCGCTTCGACCGGCAATACCTGGTCTGCCAAAACTTGGGCGTGGGCTTCGGTTCTCTTCAAACCATCCTCCGCACCACTCAGCCCCAACTCCCAGCTCTCTCACTTTATTCTCCTAACTGACCTAACCTCTTACCCTTTCTTCATTGACCTCTTTTTCCATAAAGATTCCCTATGGTTAACGTACTATAGCTTTCAGACAAATACCTTTAGGAGAAGTAAAACAACCTACTACCAGCCGATTTTTTTCATACGGTCGACCGCTTCCCTCAATCGTTCTTTGGTGGTCGTCACGGTCATGCGGATGTAGCCTTCTCCCGGTTCACCAAACCCGTTACCAGGCGTCGTGACAATTCCCGCCTTTTCAATGAGATGCGCGGTAAACGAGGCTGAGGTAAATCCTTTGGGCACTTCGATCCAGACATAAAACGCAGCTTCGGGCGTTTCTAAAGACAAACCAAGCTTCTTCAAGCCAGCCACCAGCACATCCCGACGCTCTTGATAAATTCCTCTCAGATCATTGGTGACGGAATCATCCAATTCCAATGCGGTGATTCCAGCCTCTTGAATGGCCTGGAACACGCCTGAATCAATATTCGTTTTGACCTTTCCCAGTCCGGCAATGACTTCTTGTCGTCCAACGGCAAAGCCAATGCGCCAGCCTGTCATGTTGAATGTCTTCGAGAGAGAATGAAATTCAACGCCAACTTCCATGGCACCTTCGGCTTCCAGAAAGCTGCACGGCCGTTTGCCATCGTAATAAATTTCCGAATAGGCCGCATCGTGGCAAACAATTATGTGATGCTCTTTGGCAAAATCGATAACCTTTTTGAAAAATTCTTTGCTCGCCACAACCGACGTAGGATTGTTCGGAGAATTCAAAAACATCAATTTGGATTTTTGCGCCACGTCTTTGGGGATGGCATCTAAATCAGGCAAGAACCCATTGTCTTTAGTTAAGGGCATAAAATGAGATGTACCCCCAGCGAAACTCACTCCAACAGGATAGACTGGATACCCAGGACTAGGAACTAACACGACATCGCCCGTATCGATAAAAGCCAGGGGAACATGGCCAATCCCTTCTTTGGAGCCAATGAGCGTGAGCACTTCCGTTTTGGGATCAGCCTTCACACCAAACCGGCGCTTGTACCATTGCGCAACGGCTGTCCGAAACGACAACATACCATCATACGATGGATATTGGTGGTGCTTGGGATCACCTGCCGCCCGCCGCAACGATTCAATAATCGGCTCCGGAGTCGGCAAATCAGGATCGCCAATGCCCAAGTTAATTATATCCATCCCATGCTCAATGGCTTTTCGCTTCATGTCATCAATCGCGGCAAATAAATACGGAGGTAACGTACGGATGCGATCCGCATACTGAATGGGAAACCCAGCCATGAATGTCTGCTCCTTTCCTGGAAATCTTTAGGTAAATAATGAAGCGCTACCGTACCAAATTTTCAACCGCTTGTGGTACCGTCAACCAACAATTTACAAACCGCCCTGCTGGAAAAGGATATCGAAGCGAGAAAGGCAAGACTTTATTGAGCTAAATGCCCAATCAGTCGATCAGCGAATTGATGCAACATCGGCAGATATGGGGTGGCTTGTGCTTGAATCACTTCAGGTGGGACCTTTCCTTTTTTGACATCTTCGGGGCATTCGCGACATAGAGCCTGCATCCCCTCTTCTTTCATTTCCGGGTGAAACAACAGTCCATAGCAGCGCTCCTGCGCACGAAAGGCTTGAACGGGAAAATCTGCCGAGGCCAACAAAGACTTCGTCTCCGGAGGAAGCGTGATCCCTTCCCCGTGCCATTGAAAGACCTGAAACGTGGATGGCAGT
>CBDUWS010000021.1:0-13125 GCA_965370985.1 uncultured bacterium | reverse complement strand
GATAAAGGGTATTCAACCTAAAAGCGGCAGTTGAGCGCGAAAAAGCTGTGCAAGCAATTGATGGGCATAGGGAATGGAAGAATTGCGTGGTCACCTTTTGGGTGATGAGTCCATTGTTCCATTTCCTAGGTGCGTCAAGGGGTTGTGCAGACTTTCGTGATCCAACTGCTGTTTTTAGGTTTAATGACAAGGGCTCGCACACCAAAAGAAAAGATAGAAAAAGACAACAACTCCCAGAGTAATTGCACCTATGAGATACCATTTCGCGTTCATCAGACTTTCAGCCTTTGGGATTCATTTATGACATCCCTGTGTCTTAGGACTTGAGAGAAAATACCTTGGACATTTCGCATCCAATCTTCGAGCCATCTTTGAACGCGCCTCAATCGAAAAAACCTCACCATAGCTCTGCTATGCCTCGGCTTTTCCTCAATCGTTCCGTCCAAATCCGACTCAAATCTTGTTGCGAATTTGCTCAAGATATTTTCTCTCAAGTCCTTACCCACCAGTTCTGAGGGTTATTCATTCAGACCCTCATTTTTGTTTTTTACTTTATTCCCGCACCAATAAGATCGAACAGTCTGTGTTATGAACGACCGAATGCGAAACACTCCCCAGAAAAAACCGGCTCACCCCGGATTGACTCTGCGGTCGCATCACTAAAAGATCGGGCTTCGTCTTTCTGATTTCTTCGACAATGGTGACTGAAGGGGCTCCTTCAATGGCCAAGGCTTTGGCTTGATGCCCCAACCGTTCCAACTCCAGACACAGAACCTGTGCAAACTTCTCTGCATAGCTGCGCATTTCTTTGCGAAATTCTGGAGGGACCATCGCCCCCACCGGCCACACTGGATCCACCATGGGAATCACATGGAGGACGGTGATCGAACAGGGCTCTCGAAAAGGAATTTTTTTGAAAAAACTCAGGATGGCATCGGCATCTTCCTGGGCATCAATGGGAACGAGCAGATTCTTGATACTTCTAACAGGTTGCTTGACAAGCAAGGTCGAGCAGGGAGCATGCGTCATCACGCGATGTGACACACTTCCAAATATTTGCTCTTGAATACGCCCCAACCCCCTGGCACCCATCACCACCAAGTCAACGTTATCATCCTGCGCCACTTTCAGAATTGATTCAGCTGGTGTGCCCATCTCCAGTTGTTTTGAAACCGCACCTGAGTGAAGAGGCAAGAGAGACTCGGCTTGATCCAACACGCGTTCTCCTTCTTCCTTCATTGCACGTTCCACGGTCATGGCCAAATCCTTGGCCACATTGACACCTATGGCCGGGTAGGGGATACCTGGCACACTTACCACATGCAGGACCTTCAAGCTTTCGGCCGGGGTTAAAGCTTCAAAGGCTCGTGCCGCATCCAACGATTGGTCCGATCCGTCAACTGCTAATAGGTATTTCATCGTTTGTCTCCCTTCATCATTCGCTATGGCCTGATTCCTTCTTCTTACCTGATTTCTTTAATCATATCGATTGCTCCGGCAGGACATTCTTCCACACATATTCCACATCCCTTACAATAATCAAGATTGATTTCATACCGTTTCCCCGGATCGAGTTTAATAATCGCGTTATCAGGACACACTCCATAACAGGTATCGCATTCAAAACAATTCCCGCAGGAGAGACAGCGCCTGGCTTCAAGTAAGGCCGTAGCCGCATCTAATCCACCAACCACTTCCTCAAAGGTTGCTCGTCTTCGGGCTACATCCAAATATGGCTGGTGGCTCTTGTCGGCATCGGTGTAGTACCAGGTATTCAGATGTTCAAAACTCGCCACAGACTCGGATGGTCGCTTGACGTAATGGAATCCACGTAGATACGCATCGATATGTTTCGCGGCTTTTTTTCCATGGCCGGTGGCCACAGTGACCGTGCGTTCGGCCGGAACCATATCGCCTCCGGCAAACACGCCCAGGCGTCCGGTCATCATCGTGTTGTCCACTTGTATCACGCCGTCCGGGGAAATTTCTAATCCTGGCACATCCTGTAAAAATCCGGTATCCACTTCCTGCCCCAGAGCCAGAATCACCGTGTCCGCTTCCAAGGTTTCCATTCGGCCTGTGGGTTGGGGGTACCCTTTATCATCCAATTTCATTTCCTCAACGGTTATCGCGTTCCCATCTACTTGCCGAATCATGCTCAGCCATCGTGTCAGCACTCCCTCTTCTAACGCCTCTTCCACCTCAAAATCATGGGCAGGCATATGTTCGCGATCGCGCCGATAGATAAGCAGGGTTTCCTCTGCACCCAACCGCTTCGCCGTTCGTGCAGCATCAATGGCGGTATCCCCTCCTCCATAGACCACTACCCGTCGACCAATCTTTGGAACCTCTTGTCCCTCCATCCCTTTCAACAACCCTAAGGCATCCACAATTCGACCAGTGTCCGGGCCCGGAATGTCGACCCGTTTACTCAAATGGGCTCCAATGGCCAGAAACACGGCATCGAATGTTCCCTCTTTGATGGCCATCTCCAAATTGTCGACTTTTCGATTCAACTTGATGGACACCCCCATGGCTTCAATTCTGCCAATTTCGGCATCTACGATGTTTCGAGGCAGGCGGTACTGCGGAATGCCGAATCGCATCATGCCTCCCAACTTCGGGCCAGCCTCATAAATCGTGACGGAATGACCCATCCGCGACAAATGATAGGCCGCCGAAAGTCCGCTGGGGCCAGCCCCAATGATTAATACCCGTTTTCCTGTGGCCACCCCTGCTTCAATCTGCCAACCCTGTTCAATGGCATAATCGCCTATAAATCTTTCTACTGCATGAATGCTCACGGCCTCATCCAACTGGCCGCGATTGCAAACCGTTTCGCAGGGGTGATAGCACACGCGACCATGAATCGCGGGGAAGGGATTGTCTTTCATTATCTTGCGCCAGGCTTCTTCGTATTTCCCTTCTTCCGCTTCATACAACCATCCCTGAATGTTCTCTCCGGCTGGGCACCCTTGATTACAGGGTGGAAGATGGTCCACGTAGATCGGGCGCATCGTGCGCCAGTTGCCTGTATGATTGGCTAAGCTCGAGGCAGGATCTAAGGTGATGGCAAAGGGTTTGCGTTCCATATCACAACTCCATCGCAGGCTCAGTTGGCAGGAGGTCATACAGGTGAATATTTCGATCTGCCATAGCTTGAATGGCCGCCAGCGCCTGCTCATCCCGTGGGTTAAAGAGATGCTTAAACCGCCCTTGAAGTGCTAAGTATTGCTCGACAGAAACTCGTTTCCTGATACGTGTTCGGTCAGCCACAACTCCCCATTCCGCTTCAAACAAGGGAAACAAGCCACTTTCCACGGCCAGTCGCGCGACCTTAATCGTTTGCGCCGGATCGGATTTCCACCCTAATGGACAGGGTACGTGAATATGGATATAGCGGGCACCGCGTACGGACATCGCTTTTGTCACTTTGGTTTCCAGATCATGCAGATCTGCAACAGACGCCGTGGCCACAAACGGAATACCATGGGCCATGGCAATACGTGGAAGATTTTTGCCAACACCCATAGGATTTCCCGGTTCAGTCCCCACGGCTTGCGTAGTATTGGTCCAAGCTCGTGCTGGCGTAGACCCTGACCGCTGAATACCCGTATTCATGTATGCTTCATTGTCATAACAGACATACAACACATCATCATTGCGTTCGAACATCCCGGACAAACACCCGAACCCAATATCCACCGTGGCTCCATCCCCACCTTGTGCCACAACTCGAATATCGGTCTTCCCTTTGGCACGCAAGGCTGCGGCCACACCACTGGCCACTGCAGGGGCATTACCAAACAAAGAATGTAACCAGGGAATCTGCCATGCGCTTTCCGGATAGGGACTGGAAAAAACCTCCAAACATCCCGTGGCGTTAACCGCCACAAGCTGATTATGAGTGGCACGCATCACCGCATCTAAGGCATACCGCGCACCTAGTGCTTCGCCACAACCCTGGCAGGCACGATGTCCGGAATTCAGGGAATTGGTTCGATCCTTCCGGGCTTGTACCGTACGGTCCGCTTCACCCAATAGCCGGTTGCCCACCGTGAATGTCCCCGTTTGATAAAACTTTATGCGTTGATAGGACATAGCGTGTTAATCGGTTTTTCCGCCCGATAGACGACCCATCTCACGAAGAAGATTTTCCGGCGTCGGACCAGATCGTCTTTGTTCGGCTTGCCTCGTTAACTCTCGATTGATCGCTACCCAATTCAGATCCAGAAAATGCGGCTCTTCCAGCCCTTCCAAACATGCAGCCTTGACAGTGTCAATCACTGAGGCTTTAGAAATCGCACGCCCTCCAAGGCCGGCAATGACGGTATCCACAAGAGTCGGCAATCCCTGAAGGGCTACCTTTACCTCACTGGACACAATCCCCCCCTTCCCCACGGCCAAGTCTTTTTCAATCACAATAACCCGTTTGGCATTAAGGACGACATGGCGAAGCACCTGCGAGGGAAATGGCCGATAGGAACAGAGTTGTATGGATCCCACTGGCCAACCCTCCGCTCGCAAATCGTCTACGGCATCTTTAATCGTGCCATTCACCGATCCCAAGGCCAGCACAAGGGTTTCAGCCTCATCGGTGCGATACAGCTTCAACAAACCGCCAGAAGGTCGCTGAAAGATATTCTGAAATTCTTGACTCATTCGTGGAATCGCCTCCAAGGCTTGCAAATGTTTGTGATGCGCAAGATAGCGCACTTCTGCAAAGGCCTCAGGACCAACCATGGCTCCAATGGATACCGGATCTTGAGGGTCCAATACTTGAACAGGCTCAAAGGGTGGCAAGTAAGCATCGACCTGCTCTTGTACTGGTAGATCGACCACTTCAAATGCATGCGTGAGAATATACCCGTCCATGCACACCATGACCGGACAGCTCAATTCCTCGGCTAAGCGAAAGGCCTGAATGTGGAGATCCACGGCCTCTTGATTGTCTTCGGCAAACAGCTGAAGCCAACCGGCATCCCGCATGGCCATGCTGTCGGAGTGATCATTCCAGATATTGATGGGCGCGCCCACCGCACGGTTGGCAATCGTCATAACAATAGGCAAGCCCAATCCCGCCGCATTATACACGGCTTCAGCCATGAATAAGAGGCCTTGACTGGTAGTAGCCGTATACGTCCTCGCTCCCATGGCTGAGGCCCCGATGAGCACACTCAAGGCGCCAAATTCCGATTCGACGTTGAGGAATTGGCAATTTCCGATCTCTCCTGCCTTCACTTTCCGGGACAGGCTTTCCACAATATGCGTTTGCGGAGAAATCGGGTAACAGGCCATAACTTCGGGGCGACATAAGGCCACGGCATGAGCGACAGCTTGGGAGCCTTCAATTTGTTGTTTCACTGGTTCCTCATGGTGAACGACTTAGACTTTGATGTTGATTGACGAGACATAATCAAATGTTTCAGCTGCGACAACAGCGTTCAACTCACCCAATTTTCCTGGAAATTTTTCTTTAATCGCTTGCTCGACCGAAGCTTTGGTAATGCCTCCTGTCACAGCGGCAAAACCTGCAACCATGCCGACATTGGCCATTGGCCGGTCTAAATATTTCTCCGCTAAATCGGATGCCGGGAAACAATACATCTGGGCTTCAGGGTGTTGGAGCAACCAATCTTTAATCCCCAGTTCCTCAATCTTTCGTGTGGAGTTCATCAAGACGATTCCTTGATCAGAAAGCCCACTAAAGACATCCACTTGATGCAGCAACGTCGAATCTTGAATAAGCAATACATCGGGATGAGACACTGGCTCACGGCTACGAATCGGATGAATGTTGATTCGGCAAAATGCGGTGACCGGAGCCCCGGTTCGTTCAGATCCAAAACTGGGAAAGGCTTGGGCAACCTTTCCATCTCGAAACGCAGCAGATGCAAGCAACTCCGCAGCCGTCACAACCCCCTGCCCTCCTCGCCCATGAATTCGTATTTCAATCATTGACAAAAAATTTCCATCGTTTGGTGCCTACCTCACTCAAGGTTCTGTTTTAGAGATTTGGCAAGAGATATGCCTTTTTCTCCAAGGACCGGTAATATTCAAGGAATATTGAAGAAACGTCGCTTATTATACGTCTTCAAGGGAGGAAAATGTCGGATGGTGGGGAAAAGCGCGACAGTCGCCTTTATCAGAGGTGTCGCCTAATGCCTCAACACATTCCTGAGGCACTCTTTTCTTCCTGCTCTTAAGTACTCGGGATCTAAAATTCATAGGGCTACGGCTTTTAGAGGGAAGGAGGGACTAGCAATGGGGTTCGAGGATTCCTTAAAATTAGAAATTGCGTCGAGTAGAATTTTCTATCTGATTTACCAAAGGATTGATCCATGAGATTCGCGTTCGGGTTTTTCACCATTGCACTGACCATTAGCCTTTCTTCGCCAGTCTTGGCCTATACGGAAACGACCGTTTCGAACGGAGGCACCATTGCCGGCAAAATCATGCTAGCCGGCGAAGAACCGCCCCCCCTGGCTTTTTCGCTCATCACCAACAATAATACAGAATTTTGCGGACGTATTTCGACCGGCACCGGCTGGCGCTTAATAGATGAATTTCATGTCGCCCCTGATGGTGGATTACAAAACGCGGTGGTTTTTTTAGAGGGGGTCCATCAAGGAAAACCCTTTCCTGAAACACCGCCTGCCCAAGTAATAGTTGAAGACTGCGTATTTTCTCCTTGGCTTTTAGTGGTTCGTGATCCCCAACCCATTCATATCAAAAATATGGACCCGATCATTCATGATGTCCAGATCTATGAAACCGCACCCTTTGGAGCCAAAGTGATGCTCCACCGTCCACTCCGACTCAACCCTTTTCATCCCAAAGATCTCCTCAAAGATCATCAACACAAACCAGGCGAAACCATGATCGACACCATACACTTTACCCAAGGTCGCCGAACATTTTTCTTGGAATGCGGCTTTCATCCATTCATGCAAGCATGGGGACTCGCGGTCAACAATCCGTATTACGCTATCACAGATGAAAACGGAAACTTCACGCTCCCCGACATTCCTGAAGGGGTGTATAAATTGGTTGCGTGGCACCCGGGTATGGCAGGATTTTTGGATATGAAAGTGGTCGTCATTGGCAACGAAACCATGAAAATTCGAATGGAATTTCCCGAACCGCGAGACCGACGGATGGCCCACAATACCATGTCGCCTACCTATCGGTTTGGCACTCGTGCGTTAGAGCGAGAGGGAGCCGTCATTGACATCCAAGTGACCCACGAAAACCAGGACAGCACGGCAAACACTAAAGACCGCTAGGAGCCTGTCGGACTTAGGGAATCGAGAGAGAAAAATGGGCTAAGCGAGGGAAGATTTTGAGGATTTCGCCGGCCCATAGTGGGACTATGGTCCAAGAAATCGGCGAAATATGGACCGCTTAGACACTTTTGTAGCCGATTCTTCCTAAGTCCGACAGGCTGCTCCTAGATCGGGTGTTTTATTGAAGGATGGGTTCTTCGTGCTTATGTGTGAGGAGAGCCTGTAATTCATCGCCGGTCATGACTTCTTTTGTAAGTAATTGCTGCGCGGCGGACAACAACACCGGATGCAACTTCGCAATTAACGTTCGAACACGCTGACCTTGTTCATCAATTAACCGTCGCACTTCCGAATCAATTTCTTGTGCGGTTTTCTCTGAATATGTTGGAGCCGAGTACGTTTCAGCTGAGGGCATAAAGGTAGGCTTAACCGATTGATCCAAGGCTACCGTACCTAATGTCTCACTCATGCCATAATCTTTGACCATGCGCTTGGCAATGCTAGTGGCTTTTTGCAAGTCATCAGCTGCTCCGGTCGATGCTTCTCCAAAAACCAATTCCTCAGCAGCTCGTCCGCCCAAAAGCACTGCAATACGATTTTCTAATTCTGTTCGAGTCAATAAATAGCGATCTTCAGTTGGCAATTGAAGGGTATACCCCAACGCCGCAATGCCCCGAGGAATGATGGAAATCTTATGAACCGGATCGGAACCGGGTAACGATATCGCAATCAATGCATGGCCGACTTCATGATGAGCCACCCGCCGACGTTCCTCTGGGTTCAAGACGCGATTTTTCTTCTCTAGCCCCGCAATGACTCGTTCAACAGCTTCTTGGAAATCCTCCTGTTGCACGGTCTCGCGTCCACGACGAATAGCCAGCAACGCGGCTTCATTGACGACATTCGCCAAATCCGCCCCAACCATACCTGCCGTCATCGCCGCAATGCTTTCTAATTCCACCCCGGGCGCCAACTTGATGGATTTCGCATGTATGGCCAAAATCCCCACTCGCCCTACCCGATCAGGGCGGTCAACCAAAATCTGCCGATCAAACCGTCCGGCACGGAGCAAGGCTGGATCTAAAATTTCCGGCCGATTCGTCGCCGCTAAAATAATCACGCCAACGCGAGGATCGAACCCATCCATTTCGACCAGCAGTTGACCCAGAGTTTGCTCACGTTCCTCATGCGCCATCGGGCCTGATCCCCTGGCCCTCCCTATCGCATCGAGCTCATCGATAAAAATAATACAGGGCGCCTTCGCTTGCGCTTGTTCAAACAAATCGCGGACACGAGCAGCCCCAACTCCTACAAACATTTCCACGAACTCGGACCCGCTAATGGAGAAAAACGGCACTCCGGCTTCTCCGGCAATGGCCTTCGCCAGCAATGTTTTTCCCGTACCGGGAGGCCCGACCAGCAGGACACCTTTAGGAATCTTTCCACCAATTCGTGTATATTTTTCGGGTGTGCGTAAAAATTCCACGACCTCTAACAATTCCTCTGTGGCTTCATCAACCCCGGCCAGATCTTTCATGCGCGTGGGAATATCCTGTTCCATAAACACCTTGGCTTTGGATTTACCAATACGCATAAATCCGCCGCCAGCACTTTGTCCGAGTTTTCGCAGGAGCCAAAACCAAATCCCGGCAAAAACCAGGATCGGCACTACCCAGGAGGCCACGTCTTTCCACAGGGTACTGATAACCACACCCGTAAATTCCACTTGTTTTTCTTCAAGCAGCCGAACCAAATCCGGATCGTCTACACGCACCGCTTGAAACAACAGTGTATTCTCCCCGGCACGATCCTTTTTTAACTTGCCATGAATGACCTTCTCCGTAATGGAAACCTCAGCCACCTTATCGTCTTGTACCCATGCCTTAAATTGACTATAGGGCACTTCATCCATATGTTGAGACGCCACATAGACTTCCTGAAGAATAATTAATGCCCAAAATGCGATAATGAAATACCACAGAGAAACTCGATGTTTTTTCTCCATATATGCTTCCCCCTATTACCTACTAAGGGCCATGAACCCATCGATTTTTATGTTACTGTACCCAAGAATACGGATTTCGTCTATGAGTATTCATTTCAAAACCCTCAAAAAATCGCCTTCACCAACAATCACTCGCTACATCAGCTCATGGATCTTGAGGCAACAGTTGAAAAGACCAGCCAAGTTTTGCCAGGCTAGAGTATTTTCTGAATAGTGAGTCACGGTACAAATTCCTTAACACACATGAATATGCTGCAAGATCCTCAATACCTTTGGTGGCTTCTAACCAGTACCCTCATAGGTGGCGGACTCGCCTGGGCACTGAGTTCCCTCTTCCATCGTAGCCGCAGGTTGGAAGCTCTCCAGACCGTCGAATCCCAACTCACAGCCAGTAAAGTCCAAGTGGAAGATCTTCGGAACCGGCTTATGGCTCTGCAGCAAGAGGAAAAGGATCTTCGCAAAGAATTTCGTCTCATGGAAGTGGCGAAAGTTGCGGCAGAAACAAAATTATCGGATACCCAGGAACACTTCGAATCTCAACGAGCCATGTTGGATGAGGCCAAACTCACCCTCTCAGACACGTTTCGCTCCTTGGCCTCCGAGGCCTTAGCGGGAAATAATCAGGGATTTCTGGCATTAGCCGAAGAAAAATTCAAAGCACTCAAGGACGAAACGGCTATCGAACTGAATCATCGCCACACATCTCTGGAAGCCTTAATGAAACCACTCACAGAATCCCTGCGTACCTATCAACAAGAAACCAAAGACTTAGAAGACAAGCGGCTTCGTGAATTTAGTTCTGTGAGCGAACAATTGAAACATTTGGCCACAGCCCAGTCGACACTTCAAACCGAAACATCCAAACTCGTGAATGCCTTACGATCTCCTCACGTACGAGGCCGATGGGGTGAAATTGCCTTGCGAAAGACGGCAGAATTAGCTGGCATGTCGGCGTATTGCGACTTTCATGAACAGGAAAGTGTTTCAACAGAAACGGGGCGATTGCGTCCTGATATGGTGGTCAAACTCCCCGCGGGGCGGGAGGTGGTCGTTGATTCAAAAGTGCCACTCAGCGCATTTTTAGACAGCTTGGAAGCGACCACTGATGAATCCCGTGACATGGCATTGAAACGCCATGCAGGCCACGTCAAATCCCATATTCGCCAACTCGCCTCAAAAGAATATTGGGATCAATTTCCTGCGGCACCAGAGTTTGTCGTCTTGTTCATTCCCAACGATTCTTTTTTGGCAGCTGCGGCTGAACAAGATCCGTCACTGATCGAGTCCGCGTTAACGCAGAAAGTCGTCATTGCGACACCCACCACCTTTATCGCGTTGTTACGAGCAATTGCCTATGGTTGGCGGCAGGAACAGGTTGCGGAAGGGGCACAACGCATTAGCCTGTTGGGGCAAGAATTGGCTGAGCGAATAGGCACCTTGACCGAGCATTTCTCTAAAGTGGGGCATGCCTTAGGCCGTGCGGTCGAGTCGTACAATGCGACGGTGGCGTCATTGGAAAACCGTATTTTGCCTTCCGCTCGAAAATTTAAACAACTCGGCGTGAATCCACGAAAAGACATACCCGATCTGCAACCAGTTGAACAAAGTCCACGGCCATCCTCTGGACTTCCACCCAGTCTTGACGATCTTCCGCCCAATTTCTGAATCAACCCTTTCATCGAGCAGGGCCGGTTTTTCTCATAAAGAGTTTTTCTGGTTGTTCAACCTAAAAACAGCAGTTGGAGCACGAAAGCCTGCTTTATTCTGAGAAAGAATGGGATCTTGACCATTTTAATAAATGCGCTATTCTTAACCAAGTTTCGATATATTCATGACACATTCCTTTAAACCACTTCGAACCCGCGTCAGAAAAGGAGGGGATACCTTATGAGCACCACACCCAGAACCTCGACGGCATGTCCACCACCTCAATTAGATTTATACCGGACCAACTGGAGAAGTGTGGGTAGCTTTTTCTTGACATGCTCTATTTTAATCAGCTTTTCATCCAGCGCCTTGATAAACATTTTCTGGGTGACAACTGTAGAGGCTTCCACACATCAAGTGAAGCTATTAGAAATTCCCCTCCCTACAGGCAGCATCCCAAATACCTTGACATTTCCCATGTATGAACAGGAGTCAATACAATATTTTAGCGCCGGCCTAGGCAAGGAAGAGCGGAGCCTCATCTACCCACCCTTTCCACTCAAATTGATCTTTGTTAAGGGAGAACGGGCGTTTTTAGCTAGTGTGTCCGTCCATATTACGAAAGAAGATGGGACACAACTCCTCAAGATTCCTGGAGAAGAAGTCGAGGGGCCATGGCTGTTTATTAATCTCCCGGTGGGGACTTATGTGATTAGTGGAACCGATTCAGCTGGCACCACAATTAAGAAAACGATCACAGTCCAAACCACCAAATCAACAGTCGTTCATTTCCGTTGGCCCTAGAAAATCGTCATAATCCTAAGCAAAGACCTTCACACCAAGACTAGTTCAAAGACAGTGGCGATTTGTAAAAACCAAGTTTTTTGATAAATCCTTAAAATATATATATAATAACCTAGTTATAAATACTTTTAATTTGATAAATTTTATGTTACGTTTTTGATGTTTCCTACTGATTTAATTCAATTATTTTATGTTTTTGCCAAGAACTTTCTATAATTATGAGGATTTTTTAATATTTTGTTAATCTTGACTTAAGAACAAAAAGCTATATCTAAAGGTATCAGTCACACTATTTTTTGGGAATTTGAACTTATAGGAGAAAATCATGGGCCACTATGCCATACAAAAAAAATCATCGGGTGGACGTGGAGCAACAAAACGGTCACTCATATCTGAGACAATCCCCACAATAAAAGACGCGACACCTGTAAAGCTGGAACAACAAAAAGACTCCGACGCCTGTACCCGATGCGGAGGTTTATTAGTTTCCCACTGGTGTATGAATGTCAATTACGATGCAGGTGGGATGGAAATCCTTACCAAACGATGCCTGCAGTGTGGTGAGGTGATTGACCCCGTTATTTTAGAAAATCGGCTGCACCCTGAACGTGAGGCCATGAAGAAAAAAACACGGCCCTTGTTATCCAGACCCCTGGCCTCATCCAAAAGGAAAAGCGCAGGCTTCAGTTGTAGTCCAGTCGCCTAATCTACCGAGGTTACCTCAGTTGTTAGACGGTTTTTTGGACAACCCACAAGGATGAGCCGGAATTTTCACCCTGAGGATACACAGACTGTTAATTTCACTAGTCTATCCTCCCCAGGATAATCTCAGGCCGTAATTTCCCCTCCTTCTTGTGGGCCCCTTCGTTCGGTGAGTATCACCAGGGGTCAACCCCTCGTTCAGTTTAAACTTTCTCCTTCTTGCATATTCTCTCACTCCCTCTCCTGATTTTCTTTCGTACTCAATCACATGAATCAACCAATAATCGGATATCACCAGGACGACCAAGAGGATTGGGTTGCTGATCTGAATTGCGGGCATGGCCAACATGTCAGACATAACCCTCCCCTCAGCTCTCGCCCGTGGGTTCAATCTTCAGAAGGCCGACAGAAATTTATGGGAACCATGCTGAATTGTAAAAAATGCGACGAGCAATGAGAGTCCAAACCTTTTTCATCATCCCTGAAGACCATAAAGCTATTACCTGCTTGAACGGTTTTTTGCTAAATGGGAACGGTCCTGAGAACCTTTAACTCATCCTCATCATTGGCCATATGAAACAGAACCGCTAGGATAGCAAGCATCCATCTGTTATGCCTTTGTTAATCCTAAAAACAGCAGTTGGATCACGAAAGTCTGCACAACCCCTTGTAAATGTGAAA
>CBDUWS010000020.1:0-13183 GCA_965370985.1 uncultured bacterium | reverse complement strand
GAAATTTCCACCAAAGCCTATGTCGAAATTCCTGAAATTATTCGAGAAACCATTAGAGGCGTTGGATATTCAGATGCGACTTGGGGTTTTGATCATCGCACCTGTTCGGTGCTGACTTCCATTGATTCACAATCTGGCGATATCGCCATGGGAGTGGATACAGGAGGAGCTGGGGATCAAGGCCTGATGTTTGGCTATGCGTCCAATGAAACGGCAGAGCTCATGCCGATGACGATTGTCCTCGCCCACCGACTGACTCGACGATTAGCTGAAGTGCGCAAGAAACACATTTTGAATTGGGTTCGTCCTGATGGGAAATCCCAAGTAACCATTGAATACAAAAATGGGAAGCCCATTCGAATCGATACGATCGTGGTTTCCACCCAACATAGTGATTCAGTCACTTCCAAGAAAATTGAAAAAGACATCATGGAAAAAGTGATTATCCCCGTCATGCCCAAGAAACTGTTTAATCCCAAAGCTGTCACCTTCCATATTAATCCCACCGGACGGTTTGTTACGGGAGGACCAATGGGTGACACAGGATTGACCGGCCGAAAAATCATTGTCGATACCTATGGCGGAGTAGGCAGCCATGGGGGAGGTGCATTTTCTGGAAAAGACCCAAGCAAGGTGGATCGATCAGCTTCTTATATGGCCCGGTACATTGCCAAAAATATTATTGCAGCTCGATTAGCAGACAAATGCGAAGTGCAATTGGCCTACGCCATTGGCGTTCCTGAACCCGTCTCGGTCTTGGTGGATACGAAAGGAACAGAAAAAATAAACGTTGAGCGTATTGAAAAATTAGTGCGCAAACACTTTACCTTAAATCCTAAGGGTATAATCGAACACCTCAAATTACGACGTCCCATCTACAAACAAACGGCAGCCTATGGGCATTTCGGGCGAAACGAACCAGGTTTTACATGGGAAAAGACGGACAAAGCCGCCTTGCTACGACGGGAATCCGGGTTATAATTTTTCTTTCAAAGAAACGTTTCATAATAGCCGGAGGGGAAAGATAGCCTTCTTTCTCTTAATCTATATATTGATATTCTGTATTTGACACATAATTAGACAAACGAGGGGAGCGAGAATTATGAGCACTGCATCAAGCACACTGGAGACTACCACCCAAGATTATAAAGTTGCGGATATCAACCTTGCCGCCTGGGGCCGAAAAGAACTGCAAATTGCCGAAACGGAAATGCCAGCCTTGATGGCCCTCCGGGATAAACACCGTAACGCTCAGCCACTGAAAGGCGCCAAAATTTTGGGTTGCATTCACATGACCATTCAAACCGGGGTGTTGATTGAAACCCTGATCGAACTGGGTGCTGAAGTGCGCTGGTCTTCCTGCAATATCTTTTCAACGCAAGATCACGCCGCAGCCGCTATTGCAGCAAAAGGGATTCCAGTTTTTGCATGGAAGGGAGAGACCGCAGAGGAATATGATTGGTGCCTCGAACAGACCATTTTAAAAGATGGCAACCCCTGGGATGCCAACATGATCCTGGATGATGGAGGCGACCTGACGCTGATGCTTCATGAAAAGTTCCCGGCCATGCTGGATCACATCCATGGCATTACCGAAGAAACGACAACAGGAGTGCATCGATTACAGGAAATGTTGAAAAATGGCACATTAAAAGTTCCGGCCATCAACGTGAATGACTCTATCACCAAGTCTAAGAATGACAATAAATATGGATGTCGACACAGCTTGAATGATGCAATTAAGCGCGGAACTGATCATTTGCTCGCTGGAAAAAAAGCGCTGGTCATTGGCTACGGTGATGTAGGGAAGGGTTCAGCTCAATCCCTCCGTCAAGAAGGCATGATTGTCAAAATATCAGAAATCGACCCGATTTGTGCCATGCAAGCCTGCATGGACGGATTTGAAGTCGTCTCCCCCTATAACAACGGCAATAATACAGGAAAAGTCAAGGACACGAATACCAGCCTCCTTAGCCACACTGATTTGGTCGTCACCACGACCGGCAACCTGAATGTCTGCGATTCGGCCATGTTACAAACGTTAAAATGTGGCGCGGTCGTGTGCAACATCGGACACTTCGACAATGAAATCGATACAGCGTACATGCGGAAAAACTGGGAGTGGGAGGAAGTCAAACCCCAGGTTCACAAAATCTACCGGAATAAGGCCGCCAAAGATTATTTGATCTTATTGTCCGAAGGACGCCTGGTAAACCTTGGCAATGCCACGGGACATCCCTCGCGCATTATGGACGGCTCATTTTCCAATCAGGTCTTGGCTCAAATTTTCCTGTATGAACGAAAGTATGCTGACCATGTGGAACCCGAAACTCCAACAGTTCAAGTTCTTCCCAAGATTTTGGATGAAGAAGTTGCAGCCCATATGGTCCGTGGGTTTGGCGGGGTCTTGACCAAACTTACTCAAGCCCAGGCCGATTACATTCAAGTGCCTACTGATGGTCCGTTCAAAGAAGATACCTACAAATATTAACCTACCCTATCTTGATCTTGGATCGCTTTCCCAAGAGGAAAGCGATCCAAGCAACCTGCGCCGGTCGGCCCAGTCCAATGAACGACTAGATTTTTCAAATAAATCTGTTAAGCTGTTAGGGAGGGGAGGAGGATGTTAATTGCCTTCTTCTTTACAAGTAGCCTGCTAGCGTGTATTCTATTCTCGCTCTTTTACGCAGGCAGGTCACAACCTGTAATGTTGATATTAGCAAACCACTTTCCTGTAAAAGAGTCACCATTTTAAATGTTTTCATTGATTAACTGATCCCTCACCTAATGGATTGTGCCTTATTACAGGATATTTCCTGTATGTGGCGGTGAGAGATGTATAAGGACATTGCTGCCATGTCAAGAACCCTAGACCCCTCCAAAGCCGGTTCACCTCAACGAGATTACCCCACGATGTTCCTTTTTGGATTAATCGTGGTAGCTACGATCATCGCTCTACCAGTATATGCCTATTACTACGATTTCACATGGGTCGATTGGACGATGTTTGTTTCCCTGTACATGATCACTGGACTTGGCATTACGGTAGGATATCATCGGTTGTTTACCCATAGGAGCTTCAAATGCCCTAATTGGGTAAAAATGGCATTTTTACTCGCCGGGGGCATGGCCCTAGAAAATTCCGCGTTACGATGGTGTGGAGATCATATTAGACATCATGCTCGCTGTGACACAGAAGAAGATCCCTATAATGCAACGCTAGGATTTTGGCATAGCCATTGTGGGTGGATATTTTGGAAAGATCCTAACCGCGATGCTAAATACCAGACTCGCCTTTTACAAGATCCAATGATCGTGTGGCAAGACCGTTATTACCTTCCGATTGTCTTAACTGGCTTGTTCCTTCCATTTTTCGTAGGGTTCTTGTACAACGGGTGGATCGGGGGAATTGGCTGCTTTCTCTTAGCAGGCTTGGCACGTACATTCTTTGTCTTAAACTCCACCTTCTTCATTAATTCAATCTGCCACATTTGGGGTCATCAACCTCATGGCACGTCCAATTCCAGTCGAGATAGTTGGTGGATTTCTCTGCTCACGTTTGGGGAGGGGTATCACAACTATCATCATATGTATCAAGGCGATTATCGCAATGGCGTCCAGTGGTATAATTTCGATCCGTCGAAATGGTTGATTTGGATGCTAAGCAAACTCGGCCTAGCCTACGATCTTCGTCGCCAACAAGCCAGCCCCAACTAGCGACTTTCCCAATTCTCCCCTGGCCTCTGGCTCGGTCACACTTCGAAACTACACCCTTGTTGTATCTCCGTTCCAAAGCCTGTAGCATTATGGGTTTTCTCGTCATATTCTAATTGCGAATAGAAACGGTCGTATGATAGATTCGCCAGCATTCACGCGTGTTTTGAAAAAATGATTGCAACAGAAATTCAAGAAAACGCAGCTCAGTATTTGATGAATACCTATGGCCGACTCCCACTGACCATAGAACGAGGCCAAGGATGCTTGGTCTACGATGCAGAAGGCCGCGAATATCTTGACTGCTTGGCCGGCATTGCCGTGAACATCTTAGGCCATGCACACCCGGATATTGTCGAAGCCATTACTCGCCAAGCCCGACAACTCATCCATACCTCCAATCTGTTTTATACGGAACCACAAACACAACTGGCTGAACGATTAGTCACACATTCCTTTGCCGAAAAGGTGTTCTTTTGCAATAGCGGCACAGAAGCCAATGAAGCTGCGATTAAATTAGCTCGACGCTATGCCCACAAGACATTTGGTCCGGAACGGTTTGAAATTCTTACCATGCTGAATTCCTTCCATGGACGGACCTTGGCGAGCCTCACGGCAACTGGGCAACCAGCCTTACAAGAAGGGTTCGGCCCTATGGTGCCGGGGTTTCGATACGTTCCCTTTAATGATCTAGAAACATTGAAGGCGAACCTTACGTCACAAACAGCAGCTATCATGCTTGAACCCATTCAGGCTGAGGGCGGCGTGGTCGTTCCTGATGTTGACTATTTGAAGAACCTTCGAAAGCTTTGTACCGAACGGCAAATCCTTCTGATTTTTGATGAAGTCCAGACAGGCATGGGACGAACAGGAACCCTGTTTGCCTATGAACAATTCGGCATTCAGCCGGATATCATGACGTTGGCCAAAGGCCTCGGGGGAGGAGTCCCGATTGGGGCCTGTTTAGCCACAGACACTGTGGCAGCTGCCTTTGAGCCTGGCACGCACGCCTCCACGTTTGGGGGTAATCCCCTGGCCTGTGCCGCCGCATTGAAAGTGTTGGACCTGCTCCTCGAGGGCGGCAAGCTTGAACAGGGTCGAGCGGCCGGTGAGTACTTAGCAAAGGGTTTAGCCACTCTTTCTGAGCAATTTTCTTGTATTCGAGAAACTCGGGGTATGGGTCTGTTGCAAGGATTGGAGTTAACTATTGACGGAAAACCCCTTGTCATGGAATGCCTTGAGCGACGAGTGCTCATAAATTGTACGATGGGCCGTGTGCTCCGATTTGTGCCGCCCTTCATCATCAGCAACTGCCAAATTGATCGATTATTGGCTGTCCTATCTGACGTCTTTTCTAAACGGAAATAAGTCATGGCCTCAACTAGTCCGTCCAAACGAAGCCCTCGCTCCACGTCTGCCTCACGAAGCAAGGCGCAACAGCTTCCTAAGGACTTATTGACAGTTGCGGATATTCCCAGGAAAAAAGTCCAAGACCTAATTACACTGGCTAAAAAATTGAAATCGGCTCATCGCAAAGGCAAGTCTGCTGATCCCCTAAAAGGAAAAACACTAGGACTCATTTTCGAAAAACCCTCGACTCGTACACGCGTCTCTTTTGAAGCTGGCATGAATCAATTGGGTGGGCAAGCCCTATTCTTGGCCTCAGAAAAAATACAACTCAGCCGCGGAGAAAGTTTGGCCGACACGGCCAAAGTTCTTTCTCGTTACTTAGATGGATTAGTTGTGAGAACCTTTGACCAATCTGCGCTGGAGGAATGGGCTCAGCATACCTCGATTCCGGTGATTAATGGCCTGACCGATCATTGTCATCCCTGCCAGGCATTAGCTGACCTTCTCACCATTATAGAAAAAAAAGGGCGGGCAAAAGGCTTAAAGTTAGCTTACATTGGAGATGGGAACAATATTACCCACTCGCTTCTTGAAGTAGGGGCCAAGGTAGGGATGCATGTATCTGTGGGATGTCCTCCAGGTTATGAACCTGATAAGAACATTGTGAAGCAGGCCAGAGCCGAAGGGGCTCAAACTGGAGCCACAATTGAAATTACCCAGGATCCAATGGTGGCCGCAAAAAATGCGGATGCGATTTATACCGATGTGTGGATCAGCATGGGGCAAGAAGACGAACATCAACCACGCATGGCAGCCTTTGCGCCCTATCAAGTCAACACTCAGTTAATGAAACAGGCTAAACCTAATGCTGTGGTCCTTCATTGTCTGCCCGCGCACCGAGGAGAAGAAATTACGGCAGAGGTATTAGATGGACCCCAATCCGTCGTCTTAGACCAAGCAGAGAATCGCCTGCACATACAAAAAGCTATCTTGCTTCAATGGCTAGGAAAGTAGAATTCATGAAACACCGTCCGGTTTCGAGTCGTTCCACATGAAAGTCTCCCGCACTACCCGAACAGCCAGACCCAAGGTCGTGTTGGCCTACTCCGGAGGACTAGATACTTCGATCATTCTGCATTGGCTCAAAGAGGAAAAAGGGTGCGACGTCATCACATTCTGTGCCGATCTGGGACAGGGGGAAGACCTCGCGGCCATTCGAAAAAAAGCTCTTCAGGTCGGCGCAGTCAAAGCCTATGTGGAAGACCTTCGAGAAGAATTTGTGTCAAACTACGTCTTCCCTATGCTTCGTGGGAATGCGGTCTACGAAAGTTCATATCTGCTGGGAACTTCTATCGCCCGTCCCCTAATCGCTAAACGACAAGTGGAACTCGCGAAAAAGGAAAAGGCCAGCTTCCTCAGCCATGGTGCCACGGGTAAGGGGAATGATCAGGTCCGCTTTGAGCTCACCTTCGCGGCTCTGGCTCCAAAGATTCAAGTGATTGCTCCCTGGCGGGAATGGGCCATGGCTTCTCGCCAAGACCTCATTGATTACGCCCAGGAACACCGAATTCCCATCACCGTGACCAAAGCAAAGCCCTACAGCATGGATGCCAACTTACTTCACATTAGCTATGAAGGGGGTGTGCTTGAAGATCCCTGGGTATCTCCTCCCAAAGAGATGTTTCAAATGACCACGTCCCCTCAAGATGCACCTTCCACCCCAAAGACGCTCACACTTCAATTCAAGAAGGGTAATCCCATTGCCATCAATGATAAACTGCTGAGCCCGGCCACTTTACTCCACCAACTCAATCAATTGGGCGGAAAACACGGGATTGGTCGAGTAGATTTGGTGGAAAATCGCTTTGTGGGCCTCAAATCCCGTGGAGTGTACGAAACACCTGGAGGAACAATTCTTCATATAGCTCGACGTGCATTGGAGTCACTGACCCTTGACCGAGAAGTCGTTCACCTCCGAGATAGTCTCATGCCCCGCTATGCAGAAATCATCTATAATGGTTTTTGGTTCTCTCCAGAGCGTATGATGTTACAAGCGGCCTTTGACCAAGCCCAACAAAACGTCACCGGAACCGTTCGCCTCCAGCTTTACAAGGGCAATTGCATAGTTACGGGTCGAAAATCCGGTAGATCACTCTATCAAGAACATCTCGCGACCTTTGAAGAAGGATCAGGGTACGACCAAAAAGATGCTGGAGGATTCATCCGGCTTAATGCTTTACGGTTATCGACTCGAACGTCGGTGCAAAAAATTAAGTGGTAGATCCATTCTCTTGATCTAGCAACATCTCCCTCAGATGAAGACTTCTCGACCGAAATCACCAGGCAAAGCTCAGCCTCGCTCACAACGCAAGGCCACTAAAAATTCAGACAAACCAAAGCTCTGGGGTGGACGCTTCCATGGCCAGACGGATGCATTGGTCGAATTATTTACGGCATCCATTGGATTTGATTGTCGTCTCTACGAATACGATATCGAAGGCAGTGTCGCGCATTGTAAATCTCTGCAGCGAGCGAAGGTGCTGTCCGCCCGTGAAAGCCAGACCATTATCAAAGGACTTCACCTCATCCGAGAAGACATTCGCGCCGATCGCCATCAATGGAAGATCGAAGACGAAGATATACACATGAGCATCGAACGACGACTCACGCAGCTTATAGGGCCGCTAGGGGGAAAACTACACACGGGGCGAAGCCGGAATGACCAAATTACGCTTGATCTTCGACTCTATCTCCGTGATGCCCTCCAACATTTGCAACAGGACCTATGTCGACTCCAGCAATCACTTCTTACCCTAGCAGAGCGATACCAAGACGTCATGATGCCGGGTTACACTCATTTACAACGAGCCCAGCCTGTGTTGTTTGCACATCACGCGCTGGCCTATGTTGAAATGGTTGAGCGAGACAAAGGTCGTTTGCATGATGCTCTGCTTCGAGTAAATGTCATGCCACTCGGTTCCGGCGCGCTTGCGGGAACAAATTACCCTATTGATCGCCACTATACCGCTGCCATATTGAAGTTCCCAAAAATTACCCAGAATAGCTTGGATGCCGTATCCGACCGCGATTATGTGATCGAAGTCTTGAGTGGATGCGCCATTCTTATGATGCACCTCTCACGTTTGAGTGAAGAACTCATCTTGTGGTCTTCCCAGGAATTTCAGTTTATCGATCTTCCCGATGGGTTTTGCACCGGCAGCAGTATGATGCCTCAGAAAAAAAATCCTGATATTCCTGAACTCATTCGAGGAAAAACCGGACGAGTGTACGGACATTTGTTTAGTCTCTTAACGACAGTCAAAGGCTTGCCTCTCAGCTATAATCGTGACCTTCAAGAAGACAAAGAACCACTGTTTGACACAATAGATACGGTCACGACATCAGTCAAAATTTACGCAGAACTTCTGGCTCAACTTACCGTACGGCCGGAACCAATGAACAAGGCTGTTTCCGAAGGCTTTCTCCTGGCGACGGAATTAGCGGACTATCTCGTTCAACAAGGAGTCCCTTTTCGGGAGTCCCACCATATCGTCGGAACCTTGGTCCGCGAATGTTTGGCCAAAGGCAAAGATCTTCGGGGTCTCACACAACAAGACTTGTTCAAGGCCTCTTCCTCGTTTGACGCCAAAGCCTTTCGGGTCTTGACTCCAGAGGCTGCCATAAACCAAAAAAATATTGTTGGGGGGACCGCCACGGTTCAAGTGACTTCTCAAATCAAGGCGTGGAAGAAGGTGTTGCGATCAGCATTCAAAACCTCTAGCAAAAAAAGGCGCACAACATGATTGCCCGGCATATGAAATCTTGCCGCTTTATGACGCCCCTACGCTTTTTAGTATTCATGATCCTTCTAATGGGATGTGGAGCTGTTGGACCTCCTATTCCTCCGGAAAATGTCGGTATCGAAGCCAAAGTCAGAAAGCAGCAGCAAGACAAGGCCAAAAAGGAGGGAACTGTCTCAGAAGACTCGGCCGCGTCGATTGAAGAAGAAACGGTTGAACTCCCGACCTTTTATCCTATAGGTACTCGATGAGACAACACACCTGGCCTCAAAGATTTGTTCAAGGAACAACTTCCAGGGTACAATATACACTTGTGTATTTGGTTCTACTAATTTGTGGAGGATCATACGAATGAAGACTACGGAACCCCACTGTGGGAAACGACCCAAGCTCCTGTTACTGGATCCTTACCCACGCAATAATCCCTACCATATGACGGCGAGTGAACGCCGATCCGTTTGGTTCCCCAAGCTCAGTTTGCCGGTTATCGCGGCCTATACTCCATCAACGTGGGATATCGAACTTGTGGACGAAGCGACCGAGGACATCAATTTTGAAACGCCCTGTGATTTAGTCGGCTTGTCGGTGATGACCTGTTATGCCCCGCGGGCATATGAGATTGCCGATGAATTCCGCCGCCGCGGGAAACTGGTCATTCTGGGAGGCGTGCATCCTACGTATTGCTCCGATGAAGCCCTGCGCCATTGTGACGCCATTGTCTGTGGAGAAGCTGAAGACCTCTGGCCTCAAGTCGTTGCGGATGTCGAAGCTGGCACCCTAAAGCGTATTTACCGCATGGATCAATTCCCAGACTTGAATAACTATAAACCCCCACGCATAGAACTTCTGAGTCCCGATTCGTACATGACCAGATTATGCAGCTTTACCACTCGTGGATGTCATTTTGATTGCGAATTTTGCAGCGTGTCGCCGTTCAACGGAAAAACAACACGCCGGCGTCCTGTTCCAGAAGTTATCGCAGAATTGCAACATGCCAAAGAATGGCTGCGTTCAGATATCATCGAACGTATGACTAGAGGATCACTCTTGAACGCCTTATCCACTTCCTTGAAAATTTGGGTCGGATTAGAAGAAGGGTCTATCGTGGCATTTGTGGATGATTTACATAATAGCCATCGGGCCTATTGCCGTGAACTCTGGCAAGCCTTGAAAGGCCTCAATATTAAATGGGGCTGCCAATCCACCTTGTTCCTTGGAGATGATCGTGAATTGGTCAAATTAGCAGCCGATAGCGGTTGCGTGTCGGTTTTTGTGGGACTGGAATCTTTGTCGGAAGATTCGTTAGGTGAAACGAATAAAGGCTTCAATCAAGTGAGAAAATTTGAAGACCAAATTAAAATGTTTCACGATCATGGCATCATGGTGAACCCCGGCATTGTGTTCGGTTTCGACAATGATGACGAATCGGTGTTCGAAACCACCGTCAATTTCCTCACCAAGAATAAAATGGAACTGGCCTATTTCAATGTCTTGACCCCACTTCCAGGCACGGCGTTGTTTGAGCGCTACAACCGGGAAGGGCGGATCTTTGATCGAGATTGGGCAAAGTATGACGGCAAGCATGTCGTGTACAAACCCAAACGCATGACACCGGAGCAATTACTGGAAGGATTTTTTTGGGCGAACCATCAGTTTTATTCTTGGCCTTGTATCTGGAAACGTGTGGCCCATACCGGCCAACGATTGATACCGCGGCTTGAAATGAATTGGGAATTTCGGAAGCTCATTTGCCGCACGACACCAAAAGGCACACTCTCTCCTTTAGCGGACGTACTCAAAAATCTGCAAGCGAGACTCCCGACTTTTGAAACACACCAATTGATTCCTAATGCGCTGTTACCACAGACATCTCAACCAGCAAAAAAGCAGGAGCTGTGTTTGAATGTCAAAGCCCGTCGGCACGATGCCTTTGCGGCCTTGTTCATAGAGTTAGAAGGAACGCTAGACCATTTGAATGCACGTGAGCTGTTGACCCGTATTAAACAAGCAGCTCAGGATGCGAAGATGGACATCGTGGTTAACTTTGAACATCTCAAACACGCGACCCCTAAGGCGATTCAAACGTTGTTGGATGGGGAAGTCCTGAAAGCTATCACGCCTCATGCCAATTTACGCTATCGAAAATTGAAAGAAGCTTTTCAATCGGCTATGGCTGAGATGTCTCTGGGCGATTGGGAAATTTTTGAAGAAGTTCCCAGCCATGCATGATTTCCACTACAAGGGAGATGAGCTCTTTTGTGAGGAGGTCTCAATCCAACATATTGTCGAGCAGGTGGGAACTCCTTGCTACATTTATAGCCATCGCACATTGATACGCCATTTCCACGCCTTTGATGACGCCTTTAAGGACATTCCCCACATCGTGGCATATGCCATGAAGGCTAATTCCAACATTGGCGTCTTACGGCTCTTGGCAAAGGAAGGCAGTGGTGCCGACATTGTATCAGGAGGTGAATTGTTCCGTGCATTGAAAGCCGGTGTGCCCTCCAACAAGATCGTCTTTGCCGGGGTGGGAAAGTCTTCCGAAGAAATTCGTTATGCCCTGGAATCCAATATTCTCATGTTTAATGTCGAATCGCCTAATGAGATCCTACAAATTAACGAGGTTGCCAAGACCATGGGGCTTCGCGCATGCGTAGCCTTGCGCATTAATCCGGATATCGACCCGCAGACCCATCCCTACATTTCGACTGGATTGAAAAAAAGTAAATTCGGCATTGCGGCTGATCAAGCTCTGAAGGAGTTTGAATCAGCCAATCAACTTCCGCATATCGATGTCGTGGGCGTGCACTGTCATATCGGTTCACAACTAACCCAAGTCACACCGTTCGTTGATGCCATCAAAAAAATATTGAGTCTCATTCAGTCACTGCAATCTCAAGGGGTGAAGATTCGCTATATGAATATTGGGGGAGGTCTCGGAATCACCTATTCGGATGAAACACCGCCACATCCTAAGGAATTAGCCGACGCCATTTCCCCGCTTCTTCAAACAGCCTCATGCCAAATTATTATGGAGCCGGGCCGGTCGATTGCCGGAAATGCCGGGATTCTCGTGACACGAGTGCTCTACAACAAAATGGGCACCGATAAACAATTTGTCATCGTGGATGCGGCCATGAACGATCTGCTTCGCCCAAGTTTGTATGAGGCGCATCACGACATCCAGCCAATACTCAAAAACGAATCAGCTCCTGTCAACACGGTTGACGTGGTCGGACCCATTTGCGAATCAGGTGATTTCCTGGCGAAAGATCGGAAAATGCCCCAACCGCAATCTGGAGACTTATTGGCTGTCATGAGTGCAGGGGCCTATGGATTTTCGATGGCCTCTAATTACAACTCCAGGCCTAAGATACCTGAAGTATTGGTGAAGGACCACCATTTGATGGTGATTCGAGAACGAGAAACCTACGAAGATTTGATTCGCGGAGAATCTATTCCAGAAATATTTGCCTGAGCGAAACGCCACACCATGTTTTCTGGTTCATTAGTCGCCATAGTGACTCCCTTTTCCCAAGGGAAATTCGATGAAAAGGTCATGGCTGACCTCATCGAATTCCATATTGCTAATGGGACACAGGGCATTGTGCCTTGTGGAACGACCGGGGAATCGGCCACACTCACACCACAAGAACATGAACGAGTCGTGGCAGTCACTGTCGAAGTCGTAAATAAACGTATCCCCGTGATTGCAGGCACCGGCTCCAACTCTACCGACGAAGCTATCACTTTTACCAAACATGCCAAGGCGGTCGGGGCCGATGGCGCGCTTTTGATTACCCCGTATTACAACAAGCCCACTCAAGAAGGCCTCTTTCGTCATTTCGAAGCCATAGCCAAAGCCGTTGATTTTCCGCAAATTCTTTACAACATTCCTGGACGAACCAGCATTAATATGCTGCCGTCCACGACTGCGCGCCTTTCACAGATTCCTGCTATTGTGGGTATTAAGGAAGGCAGCGGATCCCTTCAGCAGGTTTCAGAAATTATTCATCAGTCAAAACCTGGCTTTTTGATGCTTTCCGGCGACGATCCTTTGACGCTTCCCATGATGGCACTTGGGGGAAAAGGCGTTATCACCGTCACTGCAAATGTAGCCCCAAGCGACATGGCCAACATGGTTTCGGCTGCCCAAAAGGGTGACTATGAGCATGCCCGAACGCTTCATTACAAATTGACACCGCTTTTCAGTGCTCTCTTCTTGGAGACCAACCCCATTCCCGTCAAAGCCGCGCTTGCGATGATGGGCAAAATGTCAGAGGAAGTCCGCCTCCCCCTCACTCCCCTCGCCGATG
>CBDUWS010000019.1:0-13872 GCA_965370985.1 uncultured bacterium | reverse complement strand
CTTTTCTAAACGTAGGACAAACAGAATCGTTGGACATGGGATACCTCCTTAAATAATGGGGCCCCAATCCAGATTTCGTCTTTTCTCTTTCTTCGGTAACCCGGCTATCAGAATGTTCTGACCCTTGGCTTTGCGTCCCCACTTCACAATGGGTTTGCCTTTATCGGAAAGAGGCCTCCGCTTTTCTTATGTTTTTACGACATTCTTTGAGTTACTTTGTCTCCTTCATTGATTTAGCAATTCATGCTACCTATTTTGTCACCTGCTCTTATCGGTCGATACAGTGGAGGCTTTAGCCTAAAAAAACTCATATGAAAACATGGTGGCACAGCCACCAATTATTCTTGGATTTTACCGAATCAATCCTCATATACGTGTTACCCACTTTATATTTTTCGGCATTTCATTTCTTTCAATCATCTTGCTGATCACAGAAACCCAACCTCTTATTCTATGGAAGGTTTTGCTCCGATACTCGTTAAGCCCGCTAACGCACAAGCTTCATCTAATTGAGTCCCAGGCGCTCCCCCCACTCCAATACCACCCACGACTTCATTCCCCAACACGACAGGCAATCCCCCTCCAAGAATTAAAATCCGTTCATTCATATCTTGCAAAGCTTGAAGATTGGGAATTTTGATAATCAATTCTGCTAATTCCTGAGTAGAACGCCGGATGCTGGAAGCGGTATAGGCTTTCCTGGCGCTACTATCTTGCGTATGCGGTCCGGCTCCATCCCCACGAAGAAGGACTTTCACATTCCCTCCCTGATCAACCACCGCCACACTCACCCGATATCCTCCCTCCTCACATTTGGCTAAAGCAGCACTTGCAGCCTTCTGGGCCAACGCCAAAGGCAAGACAGGCTCTTTGGGCAACTCGGTATTTGCCCAACCGATTCCTGGCCCTGTGAGGATGAACGTACATCCGGCTGCAAACATCCTAGCGGCAGGGCGCCATAACATTTTTCTCCCTTGGTAATACATTCGCTCCTCCTTACATGAAACATTTGGGGTACATTCCTATTACGAGACACAGCATGCAGGTTTGCAAAACCATACGGTTGGACATGCAGGGCCAATGGCATATATTTACCTGCTTTCCTCTAACCAGCGACGGAGGATAGGCCCCAACAAGAGAGCGTTCCCTCAATCACAACCGGTCGCGTAACCCACGTAAGACAATATCCCGGTAGCTCACCACACCCACCACAGTACGGTTTTGAATCACAGGAGCTAAAGCAAGACCAAACCGCTCAAATAGACGGGCGCAATACCGAATATCCATTTCCGGGTCTACAGATACGACCGGTTTACTCATGATCTCATAGACGTTGACCCGATCCGCGGCTTTATCGGCCCCTAACACTTTTTTGGCAATATCGGACAACAGCACGATCCCATATTCGTCAGCGTCATTCCGGCGGTCCACGAGGAGACATTCCGTCTCCAAGTGCGAGGCCTGGCGCAGAGCATCCGCCACCGTTTCAATGCCGTGGATCAAATCAAACTGAGTTTTCATGACATCTTTTACGCAGACCAATTCACCGTGTCTCATAGCTCTTCCTCCACTACGTCTCTGAGTTTTGCCATTTGATGCACCACGCCCACCGCATCTTCCACATCAATCTGAAACGCGATCCCCGTTCCAGGTTTGACATCGAATTCGCCCATGGTCGCAATTGATTCCAATATTTCTCGCGCCAAATGTTCTTCCACCAAAAAAAGAATGACATCCCGTTGTGTTTCCAGACTCAATCCAAAAAATGTTTTTTGCACCTCCAAGCCTTCGCCATGGGCACTAGTGATAACCGTGGCTCCCGTGGCGCCTTTTTCTCGCGCCGCATTCATCACTGCAGTAGTTTTGTCATCTTGGACAAACGCACAAATTAATTTAAAATGCATGGCATTGCTCCACGAAAAAGGTTTATTGCGGTTTAGCCCACCAGGCAGAGAGTTGCGCGTAGGCCAATACGGTAATTATTGGAAACAAACTGGCAAAGGCAATCAACCCAAATCCATCAAACACCGGATTGCGCCCCGGTACCGTACTGGCCAACCCAAGCCCCAAAGCCGCTACTAAGGGAACCGTCACAGTGGAGGTGGTGACCCCACCAGAATCATAGGCCAAGGGGATCATCATTCGAGGGGCAAAGAGGGTTTGAACTATCACGATCGCATATCCGGCAATGATGTACCAGTGTAAAGGGGTTCCGGTAATAATGCGGTACGTTCCCAGTATGAGCCCGATCGCCACACCGATCGCCACCGCTATTCGCAAACCCCATACACCAATGACCCCACCGGAGACTTGATGGGCTTTCAGCGCGACCGCTAACAACGAAGGTTCCGCAATAGTCGTGGAAAAGCCAATCGCCAAGGCAAATACATACACCCAGAAGTATTGGCTCCAATCCAGCTCTTTCACGGCTTCGCCCGTCTGTGGTAATCCCGTAATAAATTCTGGTGCCGTTAATTGCTGCGCCATGAGTTTTCCTATGGGGAACAGCGCCATCTCCAACCCCTGTAAAAAAAATGTCAATCCTACCAACACATACATAAAGCCAAGCATGACCCGACCCAGGTTTGCGATAGGACGACGGATGACCAGGCTCTGAAAGCCAACAATGATTAACGCGATGGGCAGGACATCGGCAATCGTCGACCAAAACGTTTGAAGGAGATTTTGTCCCATGTCGTTATCCAATCATGCCGTACGCCATCACGAAAATCATTGGGGTTAACGAGGCAAAGGCAATCAACCCAAATCCATCAACCATCGGATTGCGTCCTCGAATGGAAGAGGCCAGCCCCACCCCAAGAGCGGTTAACAGCGGCACAGTAATGGTCCCTGTCGTCACCCCACCTGAGTCATAGGCGATACCAATGATCTCTGGAGGCGCGAAGAGGGTCATGACAATTACCCCCAGATACCCCCCGATAATTAAATATTGTACGGGCCAGCCGCGAACAATGCGCAAGACCCCTATGACGATGGCGAACCCGACCGACAAAGCAACGGTCAAACGAAGACCAAAGGCATAATCAGTGCGTGACTGCTCTGTAGCATCAATCACATTGCCTTCTGCGGCAACCTTGGCTGCTTCATTAGCTACGGCAATCAAGGCCGGCTCTGCCACGGTGACGCCAAATCCCAGGGCAAATGCAAATATCAACAACCAGGTTAAACTCCCTTTTCTGGCAAATGCGAAAGCCAACGATTCTCCAAGGGGGAATAGCCCCATCTCCAATCCTTGCACAAACAATGTCAGTCCGATAAGAACGAAAAACGATCCGATCAGGATTTCCAAAAGGTTGGGGACAGGTTGTTGCAACACAGCAAATTGAAAAAACCCGATGACCAAAACAATCGGCAGGAGGTCATAAAAGCTCCCCAACAAGGATTTAAGAAAAACTTTAGGCATCAGAAGGTATGGAGATCAGAACGATGACGGTCACGAGACCAAGATATATCCAAAATAACAGGGGAAGGGGGTAAAGACAAAAAGATCAAATCAGAGATAAGGGTCTTAGGGCTCAAGAGAATAAGGAACACAAGTGGGAAACATCGGTTAACCTCCGGCATTCGCTAATGGCAATTCTCTGAATTCCTTTTAGCCAGAGGCTGGACTGTTCAACCCGAAGTCAGTGCAAGAAAGGTGGATGGTAAACCCGAATCTGGCTTACGTCCATTAGTCTGGGAATAACCAAGGCACCTCCTTCCCACGGCGTGCTTCGTAGTCAGAAATGGCAGCCTCATGCTGCAGAGTCAAGCCAATTCCATCTAACCCCTTGATCATGCAATCCTTGCGAAACGGATCGACGGTAAACGTATAGCGTTCCCCATCCGGAAGCAGAACGACTTGTTGAGCCAAATCTACGGTTACCTGATAGAGATCTTGAGAATCCGTTCGATCAAAAAGAGTTTGGATTTCCTGAGGAGTTAAGACTACCGGAAGAATGCCATTTTGGAAGCAGTTATTATAAAAAATATCTGCAAAGCTTGGTGCCAGAATAGAGCGAATGCCATAGTCCAATAATGCCCAGGGGGCATGCTCCCTAGAAGATCCACACCCGAAATTTTCCCCAGTCAGTAAAATTGAGGCATTCTGGTACCGAGGTTGATTTGTAAAAAATTCGGGATCAGGCGACCCATCTGCTCGAGAACGCCAATCTGCAAATAATCCTTCTTTGAGACCCGTCCGGTGAATCGTCTTTAAGTATTGCTTCGGGATGATTTGATCCGTATCGACATCGCCTCGGTTTAAGGGAGCCACCGTCCCAGTTAAAGTTGTAAAGGCTTGCATAGTTTTCTCCAGATTTTCACAAAAATGGTGTTGAGGGAGCTCAGATTCTTTTACCAAAAAACCCCGTTCACACCTCCCAGTCTCGAATGTCCACAAAATGTCCCTTCACCGCGGCGGCGACGGCCATGGCAGGGGAAACCAAATGCGTCCGACCCCCTTTACCCTGACGCCCTTCGAAGTTTCGATTACTGGTTGATGCACAGCGCTCACCTGGCGTCAACACATCCGCATTCATAGCCAGACACATACTGCAGCCTGGGTCTCGCCATTCAAAACCGGCTTCCCGAAAAATCTTATCGAGTCCCTCTTCTTCGGCTTGGCGCTTGACCAAGCCGGATCCAGGTACCACCATGGCTTGAACACTGGCAGCAACATGTTTTCCTCGAACATACTTTGCGGCGACCCGCAAATCTTCAATCCGTGAATTCGTGCAAGACCCGATAAACACCCGATCAACCTGAATATCACAGATCGGGGTTCCGGCAGGGAGCCCCATGTACTCTAAGGCTCGTTCCGTCGCTGAACGAAGTTTGTCATCATCGATGAAAGCCGGATCAGGAATCTTTCCATTGACATCGGTGACCATCCCAGGGTTCGTTCCCCACGTCACTTGAGGCGAGATGTCTTCCCCTCGAAGCTCCACAACTTGATCAAACTGGGCTCCAGGATCAGTCCCTAATTTCAACCAATCCGCTTTTGCCCATTCAAACATCTTGCCTTGGGGACTCAAGGGCCGCCCCTGTAGATACGCCACAGTTGATTCGTCAGGACTGACGAGCCCGGCGCGGGCTCCGGCTTCAATTGACATATTGCAGAGTGTCATTCGGCCTTCCATGGAAAATGACCGGATCACCGACCCCGTATATTCCACGACATGCCCGATTCCTCCACCAATTCCAATGCGACCAATAATGGCTAAAGTCACATCTTTGGAGGAACAATAATCCGGAAGATTGCCTTCCACCCGAATTTCCATGGTTTTAGGTCGTTTCTGAACCAAACATTGAGTCGCCAAGACATGTTCCACTTCCGAAGTGCCGATGCCAAACGCCAAGGCCCCAAAAGCTCCATGGGTTGAAGTGTGAGAATCGCCACAGACAATTGTCATGCCCGGTAAGGTTAAGCCCTGTTCCGGGCCAATCACATGGACAATGCCTTGTCGGACGTCATGCATGCCGTAATAGGTGATACCAAACTCCTTGCAATTGCGTTCCAAGGTAGCCACTTGCAACGCACTCATGGGGTCAGCAATGCCCAGGGTCCGGTCGGTGGTGGGAACATTATGGTCAGGGACGGCGAGGGCGGCTTGGGGACGACGAGGGTTGCGCCCGGCCGATCGAAGTCCTTCGAAGGCTTGCGGCGACGTCACTTCATGCACTAGATGTCGATCGATATACAACAAGGTGGTGCCATCCGGCTCTTCACGAACCACATGCTGATACCAAATTTTTTCAAATAAGGTTTGATTTCCCATACAATTCTTCCTCTCTCAGAAATAGGTGCGCTTTTTATGTATCGCCTTTGTCTTCCAACTGGCAAGAGGCATCAAAACATATTCGTGATTTTCTTTTGGCCGCTCAAGGATCTTTGTGGTCTTTTGAGACTTCTGATATACTTTTTCTTAACGCTTTCCGAGCATCCACCGCGCTGCTTCTCTTGGCAATAAAAAAAGCCACAGGGCGGATTTGATCGACGACTCGTCTCATCTACCCTCTGAACCTATTCCACGGTTTTCTGGCCAGGTGCGAAACACGCGACCGAGTGTCGACAAGGCCATATTGTCTCAAGGGATTCCAAATAGTGGTTCCATTTGCACCAAAAGTGTCCGAAAGACGTCATTCACCTGTTATTGTCACACTCACCGATTCAGACATAAGTTCCTCAAATACCTTCAACAATGTTTAATCTTCTCCGTCGTTACTTTTCCCATGATATCGCCATCGATTTGGGCACAGCTTCGACCTTAATTTATATCAAAGGACAAGGCATTGTCCTAAACGAACCGTCCGTTGTGACCATTGAGGCTCATTCTAAAAAAATTTTAGCCGTTGGGGAAGAGGCCAAGAAAATGGTGGGGCGGACACCCGGGAACCTGGCCTGCATCCGGCCTATGCGCGAAGGGGTCATTGCCGACTTTGACATGACCGAACGGATGCTTCGGTACTTTATCCAAAAAGTTCATCCAAGAGGTACGCTTGTCCGGCCACGCATCATTATCGGAGTCCCGTCACGAATTACCCAAGTCGAACAACGGGCAGTCAAAGAATCTGCCGAACTGGCTGGAGCTCGAGAAGTCTATCTTATTGAAGAACCGGTCGCGGCGGCCATCGGCGCCGGACTTCCTATCACTGAACCCTCTGGAAACATGGTCGTGGACATCGGCGGCGGCACGACCGACGTTGCCGTAATCTCTCTAGGTGGCATCGTCTACAGTGAATCTGTTCGTATTGCTGGCGACCAAATCGATGGGGCCATTATGAGCCATCTGAAACGAGAATATAGCTTGTTAATCGGCGACCATATGGCCGAACGGATCAAAATAGAAATCGGGTCAGCGTTTCCACTCCCCGAGAAAAAACAAATGGCGGTGAAAGGCCGGGATTTAGTTTCTGGGATTCCACGGACCATCTTTATTGATGACACAGAGATTCGAGAAGCCTTGCACGACTGCATTAGCACCATTGTCGGAGCCGTACGATTGGCATTGGAACATACTCCGCCAGAATTGGCCGGAGACATTATCGACCGAGGGGTTGTCCTCACCGGCGGCGGATCACTTCTTCAGGGCTTTGACGATCACCTGCGTGAAGAAACCGGCTTGCCAATTGTCACCGTCGACGACCCCCTAAGCTCAGTCGTGTTGGGCGTGGGGAAAACGCTAGAAGAATTAGGTCTACTTCGGAAAGTTTCAACCTATTCCAGGCTGAATCCCTAGACACTGCTCAATCTACATGCCTCAATCCGCACATACCTCATTTCCCATCGCCACGGGCCGCCGCCGATTCTTCGTCGGAGCCTTCATTCTTTTTCTGTTTCTTCTGCTATTCTTACCAAGGGAATCGCAAAAATGGCTTGGGCAGGTTGAAGGCCCAATGGCCATTATCCTGGAAGGCCCTCTGCATGGGGTGGCCGCGATCCAGGCTTCGGTGGGAAAAACCTGGAACCACTATATTGCTCTCCAGCAAGTGTGGGAAGAAAACCAGCGCCTGAAGCAAGAGATTCAACAATTGCAGGGAGAACAGAACCGCCTCCGGGAACAAGCCATTCTTGCCATGAAATTCCAAGCATTATCGATGTATCAAACAACCGCTCCCATGACCACCATGCCTGCTCGCATCATCGGGCGCAACGTCTCCAATTGGTATAAAGCGATTGTCATTAACAAGGGAACACGCGACGGTATCCATGCGGAAATGGGAGTCATCACAAACGCGGGCGTGGTAGGACGGGTGGTAGGCGTGAACCCAACCACCTCGATTGTCCTCCTTCTCTCAGACCCCAATGTAGCGATTACGGGCATGATTCAAACCAGTCGGGACGAAGGAATTATTCAGGGAACGCCCCAGGGAAACATTCATATGAAATACCTACCTCCACTCTCTCCCGTCCATGTGGGGGATGTCGTCGTGACATCCGGCCTCACGAATGACTTCCCACGGGGGCTTCACATCGGTCATATCCAACAGGTCACTAAAGCCGCCACAGACTTGTTTCAAACTGGAGAGATCACACCGATTGTTGATTTTTCAAAGCTAGAGGGGGTCTTGGTTATTACCTCATTCCAGCCCACAGTTTCCGCCGAATCTTCGCCGCCGGCAGAAATGCTTCCTGCGCCTTAAGTTTTGTCATGATCATTGTTTTGCAAATTGTGTTGTGCCTCGGAACCGTTGTGGCTCAAGCCACGCTCAGTACGTGGCTGTCTGTCAATAACATTTATCCAGACTTGTGCTTAATATTCGCTTGCCTCGTCGGATTTCTCACGAATGAATATAAAGGGTTAATGATCGGACTCACCGTAGGACTATTTCAGGATCTTTTGGCTCCTGGTGGCATTGGACTCAATATGATCCTCAAAGGCCTGGCGGGATGCCTAGCCGGCGTGACTACACATACCGTTTCGACCGTGACGACTGGAGCGGTGGTGATCGTCACGTTGGTCCTTTCCTTAGGATGTGGATTGGCCTCCCTCATCGTCGCCTATCCGGCCCTTGATGGCTCAGACGCCCTTCATGCCATCTCTAGGATACTGGTTCCCCAAGCCCTGTATAACGTCTTACTGGCTGCGGGAATCTTTTGGCTCACACACAAAGTTCGCAATTCATTTGGTGTGGTACACTTTGCTCATGGACGCCGGTAACAACCGAGCGCAGCGTTTCCAGCATACAAAAAACCTATCCTCATGTTTGATACTGCACGACAAGCCAACGAATTGGCCGACATTCAAAGTCGATTGATTTTCCTGAAAGTCGGCTTCCTCATGATTTTGGTCCTATTGGGCTTACGACTCTGGCAATTACAAATTCGTGATGGAGTCTATTATCAGGATTTGGCACGTGACAATCGGACAAGATCTATTGTGCTAGAACCGGCCCGAGGTCTGTTGTATGACCGAAACGGTGAATTATTAGCCAACAACATCCCTAGTTTTCAGTTATATATTTCGTTAGAAGATGTCCAAGACCGAGATGATTTATTATCCAAACTCCCCGAATACGTTGATGTGAATATTCAGGCCATTTCGGAAAAGCTAGGCACAAAGCGGAGGCGGGGTCGGATCAAACTCAAAAGTGGCCTGACACTTAAAGAAGCTGCCCTGATCGAATCACATCGGATTGATTTGCCCGGTGTCGCGATTCAACCCGAGTATCAACGCAACTATCCACTCGGAAACTATGCCGCGCATGTGATTGGATATGTGGGTGAAATATCAGAATCCCAGTTGAAAGATCCGGAATTCCTTGACGTACAAGCCGGTCGCATCATTGGACAATACGGCGTCGAACAAACACTTGATACCCATTTATTGGGTGAAACCGGTCGCAAAGTCATTGAAGTCGACGCCTTCGGATATCCCAAACGATCTCTGTCCATTCATCCCCCGCTAGCCGGCGACGATCTCTATTTAACGCTGGATATTCGTCTACAGCGATTGGCCGAAGATCTGCTTGGAGAAGAAGCGGGGGCCATCGTGGCCCTGGACCCTTGGAATGGCGATGTACTGGCATTAGCTAGCCAACCCGGGTTCAACCCCAATGATCTATCCGGAGGCATAAGCCCACAAGCTTGGCAACAATTGATCCAAGATTCTCGACATCCCCTGACGAACCGAGCCATTCAGGGCCAGTACCCTCCAGGTTCAACCTTTAAAATTGTGATGGCTGCCGCTCTCCTGGAGACCCAAACCATGAAGGCGACCGATTCGCTCACCTGCCATGGAACCTTTCCATTTGGGAGACGGGTGTTTCGTGATTGGAAACGATGGGGTCATGGATCGGTTGATTTAACCAAGGCCATTGCCGAATCCTGCGACGTATATTTTTATAAGGTTGGGAATCAATTGGGCATCGACCCCATTTCCAGATATTCTCGACAATTTGGATTAGGGTCAAAAACGGGAATTGCGTTATCATCGGAGCGTTCCGGCTTAGTCCCCTCCAGGAAATGGAAGCAAAAAAACAGAGGAGAGCGTTGGTATCCGGGTGAAACTATTTCCATTGCCATTGGACAAGGCTTTTTATCCGTAACACCCATTCAGATGGCGAAAGTGATTTCCATTGTGGCGACCAATGGGCAAGTGGTGCAACCTCGACTGCTGAAAGGAGTACGTCTCAGACGGACAGGGAATCTTAAGGAAGAACCACCGCCATCAAGACAGCAAGTCCCCATATCACCCCAAACCTTTTTCCAAATCAAAAAAGGTTTAGCGGCTGTGGTCACCAAAGGCACCGCCAAACGAGCCCAATCAGAACTGGTGAGCATTGCTGGTAAAACCGGGACTGCACAAGTCATCGCCCTGAAAGACGATAATGACAAAACCGAAGTGAGAAAAAAACATCGTGATCATGCTTGGTTCGTAGCCTTTGCACCCGTAGAGGAACCTAAGATTGCGGTGGCTGTCATTGTCGAACATATGGGTCATGGAGGGTCGGCTGCAGCCCCATTGGCCAAAACCTTAATTGAAGCCTATATAAACTTTGAGAAAGCCCAACACGTTGATCCGTTCTAAGAACTCTCTTGGCAACCACCTGCCACTCGCACGATAGCCATGATGCCATTAATGAATGACAATGTGAACCGCCGCGGTCTAGACACATTCGATTGGTGTTTTCTAGGTATCATCACCGCCATTGTCTCAATAGGAATTCTTTCCATCTATAGTGTGACAAATCCAGGATCATCGCCTAGATTCCCCATCTACCTGAAACAGACCACGTGGATGGTCGTGGGAACCTTGGCCTTCATGGTTGCAGTAGGCATTGACTACCACAAATTTGCGAGATGGTCCTACTTGCTATATGGAATTGGACTCATCTTACTCATTATCGTCTTAATTAGTGGAAAAACCAGTCGAGGCTCCCAGCGTTGGATCCCGCTTGGTCCATTCATGGTTCAGCCCTCGGAGTTCATTAAAATCCCTCTCATGCTCACCTTGGCCTCCTACTACGGCGCAACCAGCCGCGAAGGGTGGCTGCGACGCCTGATTATCCCTGGGCTTATCGTTCTGCCAGGATTTTTGCTCATTCTGAAACAACCCGATTTGGGGAGTAGCTTGGGATTCCTGTCTATCTTTTTGGTCATTGTCCTCACGGTGGGCATGAAGTCCAAAGCGTTCGGATTCGTGATCTTGGCCGCATTGATGTTGTTTCCTTTTGCATGGGGAGGAGTATGGGGATCCCTCCATGGATATCAACAAGATCGAATTTTGAGTTTCGTGGATCCAAGTTCCGACCCTAGCGGGAAGGGCTATCACGGACTACAGTCTCGTATTGCCATTGGCTCAGGCCAATTGTTGGGAAAGGGATTATATGGCGGAACGCAAACGCAGTTTAAGTTCTTGCCCGAAGGTCATACCGACTTTGTTTTCGCAGTATTTGCCGAGGAATGGGGGTTTCTTGGATCGCTCGTCCTTTTATCGTTGTATGTCATTTTATTGTTAATGGGACTGGAAATTGCGTTCAACGCTAAAGATATCACGGGATCGCTTCTCGCCGTCGGAGTCGTAGCCATGTTTGGATTCGGCGTTATTGTGAATATTGCGATGACTTCCGGACTCGCTCCTATCGTAGGTATTCCTCTCCCGCTGATGAGCTACGGAGGGAGTGCCATGGTGGTAAACCTCACCGCGCTTGGTTTGTTGCTTAATGTGAAGCGAAGACGACTTTCTCTGTTATAGTGATCATTCCATGTACGAAGGCCATCTGGGACTTGGGAAATCCCAAAATGTGTTACGCTTAACAAATTAGTCCATTTTGGGTACCAATGCCTGAACTCTTGTAATGTCAGATAAAAACGATCAACGGATAACTTTTAATACGATAGTGCGACAGATTATTCATTGTAGCGATGAGGAACACGTCTCAGAAGAAAGTAACGATCCATCCTCAAACTGGTGAGTGCTAGCCAACATCGTGGCTCAAGTGAAGGGTTCACCATTCCTTCACAGAAGACGGGAAGAAACTGCATGAGGTTTTCTATCTCGTTGGCTCACAACCGTGAGGACATGCCAGGACTGGCTCGTGCAACATTCTGTGTACGTGAGGAGGCAACTATGGGAGTTGAAATTGCTATTAGTGTGACCCGAGAAGAAACTCGGGTGGCAGTCCTAGACAATCGAGTGGTCACGGAATTATTTGTCGATCGGGCTCGAAAAAAAGATTTCGTAGGAGATATTTATAAAGGAAAAGTGATCAAAGTCTTACCGGGCATGCAAGCAGCCTTTGTGGACATTGGGTTAGATCGGGCCGCCTTTATCCATGTGTCTGACCTCTCGGTTGGCACAGAACCTGGCGATACACTTGTGGATAGCGAAGATGACGAACCAAGTTCAGATATGCCACGTCCTCGACGCCAAACCGCCCGGCCCATCGAAAGCCTGTTGACGGAAGGACAGGAGCTTCTTGTTCAAATTTCCAAAGGGCCCATTGGAACCAAAGGGCCTCGGATTACCACCTATGTCTCTCTTCCTGGTCGGTTTTTGGTTCTGATGCCCAATGTCGATCATGTTGGGGTGTCTCGACGAATTACGCACGAAGAAGAACGCCATCGATTAAAAGACTTGATGCGACGCATCCGAAAACCGGAGTACGGGTATATTGTCCGAACCGTCTGCGAGGGGGTCCCCGAAGAAGATTTGGTGTCCGACACGAAATTTCTGACAGCCTTATGGGAGGACACCTTGAAAGCCGCAAACAGTCAACAGGCGCCCTCTCTGCTCCACACCGATCTGTCTCTTCCTCTTCGTGTCGTCCGCGACCTGTTCACGAACAAAGTCGACCGATTATTGATTGATGCCAAGACCAGTTTCGAGGAAGTCAAAGATTTTGTACGGCGATATCTCCCGGAACAGACGTCCCGCGTCCATCTCTATGATAAGAAACAGGAAGGTCTGTTTGATCATCTGGGTATTGAACTTGAGATCACCCGGGCTCTGAGTCGAAAGGTCTGGCTCAAATCTGGGGGACATATTGTGATCGACCCTACCGAAGCCATGACGGTGATTGACGTGAATACCGGACGATTTGTCGGAAAACGCGATCAAGAAGAAACAATTCTCAAAAACAATCTGGAAGCGGCAAAAGAAATTGCGTATCAAGTGAAATTACGCGGCATTGGTGGAATCATCGTTATTGATTTCATCGATATGGAACGAGAACGGAACCGTGAGAAAGTGTATCAGGCAACCGTGGAAGCCATGGCCAATGATAAAGCTCAAACACGAATCTCCCGCATTTCCGATCTCGGGTTGATTGAAATTTCTCGGGAACGCGTGAGGGAAGATCTCCTCCGAACATTGTCAGAGATTTGCAATGACTGCGATGGTCGAGGGTATACCAAGTCCACAATGACGGTGGCCTATGAAATTTTCCGAGACATTCGGCGAATCGGCAATACTCGTGGTCCTGCTCAACGGATTGTCGTGGGGGCGAACCCCAAGGTCGTTGAACTGCTCTTTGATACCGAACATGGGGGCATCGAAGAATTAGAACAAGAATTTCAACAACAGGTGCTCTTCAAAGCCGACCCTCTCTTACACCTTGAACAATATGACATTGTCGTAGTCGGAAAAGTAGCACAGCGGGCTGAGTCTCGGGCCGCTTCCTAGGAGCCTGTCGGACTTAGGGAATCGAGAGCGAAAAATGGGCTAAGCGAGGGTAGATTTTGACCATGTCGCCGGCCCATAGTGGGACTATGGGCCAAGAAATTGTCGAAATATGGACGGCTTAGACACTTTTGCAGCCGATTCTTCCTAAGTCCGACAGGCTCCTAGGGACGATTCAAAATATTTTCGAACTTCAATATTCGTGGCCATCTACATCCCACATTAGTTTAGGAAGAAGAATCGTTCA
>CBDUWS010000018.1:0-14878 GCA_965370985.1 uncultured bacterium | reverse complement strand
GTACTGAGAGTACGCTCCGCGCGTCAAACAACGGTGAGCCCCAGCGGGATCTAGCAAGCAATTCGCGGCCTTGCTGGACGGACCCCCGCCTTCGCGGGGGCATGCTTTTTTGACCATTCCCCTCGGCTGCTGACGTCAATTTCACCTCGGACATTTACGTACCATAGAAGAGAAAAATTCAACAAGCCCATCATGTTCGTTCAACCGATCTTCTCCATTCTTTTGGCCTCTGCTCTAGCACTGCTATTTTTCACAGGTTGCTCGGGACCATCCGAATGGGACCGCCAATGGGAAGCCATTCAGGACCACATTCGTGCCGGCGATCTAGCCCAAGCCCAAACCCAACTCCAGACTATCTTACCATCCATTCGCGAAAAGGGTCCTTCAGATAAGCGGTATGCTCAGATTATTTATCAACTGGGAGATATTGCTCGCCTGGAAGGGAACAACAATCAAGCCGAATCATATTACTGGGAGGCTTTGCCCCTGATTGCGCAATCCCTTGGCCCGGAACACCTGCGCATGGCGGACCCCTTGGCCGAACTGGCCACCATCTATCAGAAAAAAGATCAACCGAAGATTGCTCTGCCCCTGCTCAAACGAGCCCTAGCCATTCAAGAAAAAACATGGGACACATCTGACCGGAAATTACTCCCAACACTCAAACAATATCATGTCTTGCTGATGCTGAGCGACGATCACGAAGGAGCTGTTCAGATATTAACCCGTATCTCCCATCTTGAGCAGACACATTCCTGATCATTCCTCCTTTTTTAGACATCGACTGAAAGACTCCGTCAGAAGCTTCTAGAGATCGTTTGTCTCTTATCCTCACCTCGCCCCTCCCTGAAGCCATATTTGCCTTAAATCTATTGCTCTTTTTACCTGATTGCCGTAGGATAATTTGAAATTATTTATTCCCTAGCGGATACGAACAACCATAGCTTTTTCACGTCGTCTCTGGTGCGGTTCACATCTCCTCTTGCTATCCCCTTCGCAATGAAAAAACGCATTGCTATTCAAGATTTGCGACCGGGTATGTATATCGCTGGCATGGACCAGTCCTGGTTCCAAACGCCCTTTCTCCGTCACAAATGGTTGGTCAAACGGGAAGATGAAATCACCTTGTTACGTAGTTATGGAATTCAGAACGTCTTTATCGATACAGAAAAAGGTTGCAATGTGATTGAGGCGCCCCATATTCAGGAAACCTCAAACCCTCAGAATGTCTCCTCTGATGACACGCTCTCACCTCCAGAGCTCGACCTGGGTCCAAACCCCGAAGACATCGAATCTGCTCGAGCACTCCGTGCGGAAGCCATCTCGACACTGGACGTATTTTTCCGTCAATTAGAGTCTCCATCCCAACAACATCTTGTCGAAGTTCGCGGCGTGGTGAGCACATTGTTGGATGGCCTCCTTGAACATCAAGGAGCAATGGTGGCTCTGATTCAAATGCGCCGCTTTGATGCAAATCTTGCCACGCATGGAGTCGATACTTGTGTCCTGGCGATGGCCGTTGGGCAAGAATATAGCTGTGACCCTTCACACCTCAAACTTCTAGGGCTTGCCGCTCTGGTTCATGATATCGGACAACTGCGCTTGCCCCTCAATCTTTTACGTAAAGTTCAACCCTATTCGCCTCAGGACCACAGATTGATTCAGGCACATTGTGAAATGGGCGAAGCCATGCTTAATCAATTCCTTGATTTCCCCGAAGAATCAAAGCGGATGGTTCTGCAGCATCATGAACGGCTTGATGGATCAGGATATCCTAAGGGTTTACGGGGAGAAGAAATTTCTGAGCTGACACAAATTCTGAGTATTGCTGACACCTATGATGCCCAGATCAGCGGACGCTGTAGCCAGCCTCCAGTTCCTCCGGCACAAGCCTTGTCAGAATTGTATCGGGAAGCCATAGCAGGACAGTACGCCACACTTTTAGTTCAACAGCTCATTCAACTATTAGGCGTCTATCCTATTGGCACGCTCGTCCGGCTGAATACCGGGGAAGAGGCTGTGGTAGTCTGGGTCCACAGCTATTCCCGTCTGACTCCGACGATTAAATTGCTCAAAAACTCGACCGGTCAGCCATATGAAGAACAAGAAATTATCGATTTATCCTCGCAAACGGCGGGCGGACCGTCACGCTCAATCCAAGTGCCCATCGATCCCCATCAAGCAGGTTGGGATATACCAAAAATCCTGGACTCATTATGGTAATTGAGAGAAGCCCATTGTTGTTCCTCGTAGGATTGGATTTATGAATCCACAATATCCTATTCAGGAACTCAATCAAATGGATATCTCGAGCCTCAATCAGGCTCTCCGCTCGGCGCAAACGTTTGTGCATACGCTCTTGGATTCTATCCATATCGGTATTTGCCAGGTAAATACACAAGGACATATTCTCTCCCTCAATTTAGAGGGGGCTCGCATTCTTCATCGAACGGAACAATCGTGTCTGGGGCAAACATTTCATGAACATTCAGGCTGTCTTTATGTAGACCCCATCACTCAAGAGGAAGACTGCCCGATTCGCCAAGTCCTGAAAACCGGGAAATCCATTTGGACACCCAAACTCTTGATTCGACGACCCAGCGGGGAAACACGCTGGGTGGAATTCCAATGTACCCAACTCACCGATCCTCATAACCCCGGAGCCTTGTTAATCTTCCGCGATCTGAGCCAGCAACTCCAACAACACGAAGAGCACCAACACCTTGCCTCTATGCCCGAGGAAAGCCCGAATCCCATTGTGGAAGTAGATGCTCAAGGACGTTTGGCCTATGCCAACCCAGCCATGATCGCACTGTTGGACACCTATCGTTTCCGAGAAGATGGAGGCCCACAGGTCTTGCCTCCCGCTCTCACGCATATTGCAATGGAATGCCTGAAATCCATGACTCCGCTCAGAGGACTGACCGTTGTGATTGACCATCATCACTTTGATTGGACGTTTTCTCCCATACAAGAAAAAGGCCTTGTCCGTGGGTATGGCTTGGACATTACCAATCATATCCGCGTCAGAAATAGGCTGACGGAACTCCAATCTCAATATTCCTCGTTAGTTGATTCCGCCCACGAGGGTATAATTTCGGCGGACCTCCACGGCACGATTGTCTCGTGGAATCCTGCGGCCGAGGCTATTTTTGGCTTTCAGCCGGAGGAAATCATCGGCCGATCAATCCTCATGCTCTTAGAAGAAAACTATCGGGATATCTATCAAAAGGGGTTAGAGGATATTAGCTATGGAGATCCGGTGGCTCACCCCATTCAGCGGCCATTGGAATTAACGGGTCTCCGCAAAACCGGCGAATCGTTTCCCTTAGAAATTTCCTTAACGAGTTGGAAAGTGGGACTGGATACGCATTATGGCTTTATCCTGAGAGATATTTCAGATCGAAAACACTTTGAGCAATCCCTCGTGGCGGAAAAAGATCGCTTGGTGACCACCCTGCAATCCCTCGAGGAAGGGATCATTACAACCGATCGAGAAGGGCGTATTACCTTTTTCAATCCCCTTGCAGAACAGATAACGGAATGGGCGCATCAGGACGCGTTAACTCGACCCTTTCAAGAAGTATTTCGTTTGATCAACGAGACCACCAAACACGAAGATGAGGCGACTTTTCAATTTTCTCCCGCTTCCTCTGCCCTCACCGAGCCTAATGCCCCACTTCAACTCATCACCAAACATGGCCTTCAACGAACGATTTCTATGCGAGAAACACCCATTCGCGACCACAGTTCCCACCTGATGGGAACGGTGATTGTGTTCCACGATATTACTGACCAGCACCGGCACCAAGATGAGCAGCAACGAATCAATAAATTAAACTCCTTAGGAGTATTGGCCGGGGGCCTTGCCCATGACTTCAACAATTTGCTCACAACGATTCTTGGTAATATCTTTGTCGCGAAATTGCGGATGATTCCACAAGACCCCTTGGCTCAAAATCTTGAACAAGCCGAGCATGCTTGTCTTCGCGCCAAGGAACTCACCCAACAGCTCCTGACGTTTGCCAAAGGCGGCGCGCCCATTAAAACATCTATCGCGCTGGGAGATCTTCTTCGGAAAAGTGCCATTTTTGCCTTATCCGGTTCGTCGATTAGTTGTCATTTCGACATTCCAAACGATCTCTGGCCATTGGATGCCGACGCGAGTCAACTTCGACAAGTTATCCAAAATATTACGATCAATGCCCGACAATCCATGTCTCAAAGCGGCCACTTTTCGATTCGAGTAGAAAATGCCGCTCTTCATACCCAATTGAGTCTCCCTTCACCAACCTTGCCTCCTGGGAACTATGTAAAAATATCATTTGAAGATCAGGGGGCGGGAATTAAAGACCAGGACTTGCCAAATATTTTTGATCCATACTTCACCACCAAACCCGGCGCTTCCGGCTTAGGGCTGGCCACAGCACATAGCATTATTCAGCAACATCAAGGACACATCAGTGTTCATTCTGAAATAGGAAAAGGTACGACTTTCACGGTGCATCTGCCATCGTCGTATTCCACAGTTAACATCGACCCTCAAGTCATTCCAAAAGGGCGTGGTCGCATCTTAGTTATGGACGATGAACAAAGCATCTGCCGGATGGTAGAAGATGCCCTCACCCAATTCGGCTATGAAGTCACAGTCGTGCAGGATGGCCAGGCCGCCATTGATTTGTTTTCCGAGACCTTAACCAGTGGCGGGAATTTTGACGCCATCCTCTTGGATCTCACGATTCCCGGTGGCATGGGTGGGAAAGAAGCGATTCAACATCTGCGAAGGTTAGATCCGCACGTGAAAGCCATTGTGACCAGCGGATATTCCGACGACCCGATCATGTCGGATTTCCAAGCATATGGCTTTCAAGGCATCTTAGTGAAACCCTACAAAATTATCGATCTTGCCAAGACGCTTGAATCCTTGCGTTCTTTACCAAATAGCAAGACGGTAGGTTAAGTGGGACAGAGTTTAGATGCCTGAGTTGACCTCCACAGCACCCGATTAACCACAGACTAAACTCGCGATCAGTATGAACTGAGGTGGGCCAAGCAATAATACGCCGGCAAGGAAAAGAACAGGGCAAGATTGAAGAGAAAGAAGCGTTCAACTATCGATAGGCTAATCATAGCTTCAAGAAAGCTTGCGTTGTTCCTCCTCTTCTTTTACGACAAAGTCCTAATCGATTCGCTGGCTTACTTGTCTATGGCTTTACAAGCAAGCCTGTTCCTGACGAATCAACGTTTGTTGTTGACTCACGGGAAGCTTATGCAGCATGCGATTGCTAACCGATAAATTTTCCTTGGCCTTTTCATAAAACGTCGGTTGGATTTCGATGGCCTTTTGGAAACACCGGGAAGCCTTGGCAAAATTCCCCTTACCTAAAAACGCCACTCCAATATTGTTATAGGCCTTGGCAGCATCCATTCCACGTGAATAGGCATCAAATGCCAGGTCATAGTGCTCCAATTTCGTTAAAGCCATGCCAAGATTATTGGCGATTCTTTTGTTATTGCCACCCGTCTGCAATGCCTGCTGAAAGGTTTGCACGGCATTTTCATATTGCTCGTCTAAAAAATAGGCCATTCCCAAATTATTCAGAATTGCCGGATTGTTTGCATGTTTATCTAACGCCACTTCATACATGCGGATAGCATCCTTATGGTCATGCCGACGATCGGCAACAATCCCTAAATAATTCGTAGACGTCCACAGCTCAGAATCGTAAAGTAAGGCCGCTTGAAATTCGCGTTCGGCTTCAACATCCTTTTCCATCTTCATCAGAGCCCGTCCCATCCCTTCATAGGCTAGCGCAAAATTAAGCTGGTAATCCAGGATTCCATGAAATTCATCATAGGCTTGTTGTGCTCGGCCCTTTTCCAAATAGATCACGGCCAATTTGTAACGTGTGGCAATCCGTTCCGGTTCCATATCAAGGACCTTTTCATATTGGAGCTTAGCCGTTTGAAAATCTCCTTGCTGGAAATGCATATCCCCCAACCGTTCGAATTCTTCTTGGGTCATTTCTTGAGAAAGATCGCCAGAAAGATCACCAGAACCTTTCGGCTCAGGGGTAATGCCAGCTTTTTGCCGTTCGAAGATCTGTTGATAATGTTCGTCTTGAAGCGTAAATTGAGGTTTGTCACTTTTTGAACATCCCATCATCAAACTTCCAAGCACCGCCATCGTGAGCAATATCGAGCTCGCCTTCATAGTCATACACCTCATTGGGTTAAATTTCATAAAATACTGAAATACTCTCGAGCCCCCCACAGTTTGGGTATCCACATCCCGGTACGTGATATCTATTTTGCTCATGATCGCCTCTCTTTGTATGGATTGAATATGCTTCTGTTCAATTCAACCTGGACCATTAATTTCCTCCCATGGCAGGCAAGAGGTTTCGCATCAGATTAATGACTCCAGGTCCTATAATCACAACCATGAGGGCCGGAAAAATAAAGAGGATGAGAGGAATCATCAGTTTCACAGGGAGCATTGCCCCTTTTTCTTCTGCTTTCAATCGCCGCTTTAAGCGCATGGAATCTGAATGCACGCGTAGGGCTAGCCCAATACTCGTCCCAAAACGATCCGTTTGAATAAGCAAGGCCACCAAACTTCGGATATCCTCGAGGTCGGTGCGATTGACCAAATTCCGAAGAGCTTGCTCGCGGGATAACCCCGCCCTCAATTCCAAATTTAACAGAATAAATTCTTCACCGAGGTCCGGATGGCCCTGTTTCACTTCATTACCAACCCGGTTCATGGCTTGATCCAACCCTAACCCGGCCTCAACACAAACAACCATCAAATCCAGAGCATCCGGGAAACCATTCACTAATCGCTCTTTTCGTTTGGTGATCATATTCCGCAACCACATCTGAGGACCGTAATATCCGGCAAACATGGAGCCAATAAGAAAAGCAGGAAACAACATAGGATCCTTTTCTTGGGCAGCCTCTGATCCAAAAATCAAAAAGGCCAAGCCGAACATCGCAGCAAAAAAAATCCTCGCCCCCATGAACACGACGGGAGTTTGGGCTTTACGATAGCCAGCAGAAATTAACAAGGCCTTCAACTGAGATGTCGAAGCCTTATCTTTCGGCTTATTGGCTTGTCCAAGCTTTTCAAGTACCTTGAGACCGTACTCCTTAACTCCCGATTTCTCATCGGCTTTTTTCTGAGAAGTTTTCTGAGAAAGCGACTGCCCCTGTGCCCGTACATTCCAATCACTCATTTTTTGCCGGGACTGCATGAATGCATAGATCCCCCAACCAATGATCAGAATGCCCAAAAAGACCAATAAACTGATGAGTAATAATGGATCCATAGTCTTATGTTATACCTTAATGTCGCACATTTTTTTCATCACCACGCCACCAAAAATCATTAACAGTCCCGCTCCGCCCGCCATCATGAGGCCAAGTTCATCTTCAATCAACAATCTCATATAATCCTCATTCATGTACCATAAAACCCCACCCATGATGAATGGCATGACAAACAACACAATACCGGACAATCGCCCTTCCGCAGACAAGGCTTTTACCCGTGCTAGCAACTCAAACCGTTGACGAATAAGTCGAGAAATGGCTTCAATGATTTCAGCTAAATTCCCCCCTGTCTCCCGCTGAACAACCAATGCCGTAATAAAAAATTTCAAATCGGTACTCACCACACGATTATTGAGATTTTCCATGGCTTCCGGCGTATCAATCCCAAAGGAAATTTCCTCCACTGTCCGATTGAACTCTGGGCCAATGGGATCGGGGAATTCGTCACCCACCATTTTCATGCCAACGGAAAACGCATGCCCGGCTCGCAGCGCCCGCGCCATCAAATCCAGAGCTTCAGGCAACTGATGTTCAAAGGTCTTAAATCGTTTCGTCCGCTGCATTTTAATTTTGATCAAGGGGAGCATCAAACACACCAGACCAACGCCACCGGCCACAAGAAGTGGATAATCCATAATCGCAGCAATCACCATCCCGGCGACACCCAGCACCCCGGATAACAACAGGAACACCCCGACAGGCATTTGACTATTGGCTTGCTGGAGGATTTTTTCCAATCCACCAAGATTAGACATGGAGGACAGTATGTCATTTAACCAGGGAAGATCACTGAGTTTACGCTGACGGAGAATTTCAAGCGATTCGATCCCTTCTTTGGGTCGCGCCGCACCACCACGAAGCCGTCGCTTAAGGTTTCGACTTTGAGGACTGATATACTTGTGATAGCAAAAATACGTGCCTTCCACCAATAAAATGACGGAAAGAAAGATTCCAATACTAATGGCAATGGTCATATAAATTTCTCCACATTTCTCATGTGCAGACGAAGAAACGATTGTTCACGGAAAACTCTCAAAAGACACCCACAACCTAAAGAGATCATGTGCAAGCCTTACACTTCATAAATTTTCTCTGGATCAAAAATATCGGCATCGCACGCAATACCCAACGCTTTAAACCGTTCGACAAATTTCGGCCGGATACCCGAAGCCTTAAAGACTCCATGAACCTTCCGTTGCTCATCGAGACCGGTTTGTTGAAAGAGGAAAATTTCTTGTAACGTAATAGTCTCCCCTTCCATCCCGACGATTTCCGACAAACTGGTTATTTTCCGAGATCCATCGGACAATCGGGTCATTTGCAACACGACATCGATCGCGGAACTGATATAATGACGCAAGGCTTTCGTCGCCAGATTCAAGCCAGCCATAGCCACCAACGTTTCAACCCTCGTCAGACAATCCCGTGGCGTATTGGCATGAATCGTCGTCAACGATCCATCATGACCAGTGTTCATGGCCTGAAGCATGTCTAAACATTCCCCGCCTCGTACCTCACCCATCACAATGCGATCAGGTCTCATCCGCAAACAGTTTTTAACAAGCTCCCGTTGACTCACTTCACCCCGTCCTTCCACATTGGGGGGACGCGTTTCCAATCGAACCACATGCTCCTGGCGTAATTGCAGCTCGGCAGAGTCTTCAATCGTCACAATACGTTCATCTGGAGGAATAAATGAGGACAAAATATTGAGAATGGTGGTTTTGCCGGTACCTGTACCCCCGGAAATCAATATATTGAGCCTGGCCTCAACAATACCCCGAAGCAATTCAGCAATTTCCGGCGTCAGGGAGCGTTTTTCAATCAAATCTGAAATTTGCAATTTATCTTTTGAAAATTTCCTGATAGAAATCGATGATCCATCAAGTGCCAAGGGAGGAATTATCGCGTTCACGCGTGATCCGTCCCGCAATCTCGCATCAACCATCGGAGACGACTCATCAATTCTCCGGCCAACGGCCGAAACGATTTTTTCAATGATCTTTCGAAGATGTCCTTCATCACGAAACTTCACATCGGTCAATTCCAGTTTTCCTGCACGCTCAACATAGATTTGGTCACACCGATTCACTAAGATATCGTTGATAGTATCATCTTGAACAAGAGGTTCCAGAGGCCCTAGCCCCATCACTTCATGCTGGATATCAGAGATTAACTCTTCCCGTTCCTTCATACTGAGCGGAACGGATTCAGATTCCAGCAACTCGGTGACGAGCTTGGACAACTCCCCTTTCAGCTGGCCATCGTCCAGCTTGGCAATTATCGTAAGATCCAGCGAGTCAATAACCTGGCGATGCAAACGTTCTTTTAAAGGTCCCAAATCCAGCGTACCGATGCCGGAAACAGCTCCCCCCACTTCATCCCATTGTGTATTCATAATTTCCCAAGCCTCGATCGAAAAAACGATTTAAGAATATTTACGCGCCAGATGGCGATGATTGGACACGACGACCCTTAAACGGATTCAACCAACTGGTTAACCCACTCTTTTTTGATGCGGTGGTGGGCTGTTCATCAAATGTCGCCGCCATATCTTTAAACGATTTGGCAACAGGAGAACGCGGGGCCCCCTCAATAATAGATTTTCCGCTATTCACAGACTGGCTGGAAGATGGGTAGTCATTGGGGATAGACCAAAACGTTTTTTGCTTAAGGATGTCTTCCGTTTCCTTTAAGACATCTTCCTCGGCAGATACGTATCGATTGATCACCAACCGAATCTTATTAGAAGAAAATCCCGATCCGCGAAGCAACTCTAAGATTCGTTTCGTCCGATGCACGACTGGCACCATGAGGGTTGAGGTCACCATAATCCATGTGGCCAATTCCAAGGCTTTTTTCGTGGTTAAATCCAGAACATGGCCACAATCAATGACGACATAGTCAAAGCTCGCCTGAAGAAGCTTCAAGGTCGCCTCAACACAGTCTGGACTCAACCGCCCTGTACTCAAGTCATCATAGCCCGAGGGCAACACCTGCAGCCCGGACTCACATTTCGTGAGTACTCGAATAAGAAATGCCGGGTCCAATCGAGAAAGATCTGCCGCGATGTCTCTGAAACTATGGCTCGGTTGAAGATCCAAATAGAGAGGAAGATCTCCACCATGTTGATTCACATCAACCAGAATCACAGAAGGATTACTGGGCAATTTTTTGAGTGCGGAAGCTAAATTGACAGCAATACTGGTCGTACCCACCCCGCCTTTTCCACCAAAAAATGCCACGAGGCTTCCCGTTTTTTTCTCACTTTTACTTTTTTCGTTGTGAGTGCCGGCACGTTCCCAATACCGCTCCATGGCTCGCTCTACTTCCTTTTCTTGGATGGGTTGCGCCAAAAATTCCTTGGCTCCCGCCCGCATCGCCTCAAGCAAGACAGCTGAATCCGGCATAGGTGCGGTCAGAAAAATTTCAGGGGCATTTCCCAGTTTCCCCATATCCCGGATGACGGTAAAGGTCTCTTCCGGATTTTCAGCAAGCTCCATGATGATCAAATTTGGTAACTCAACACTTTTCGATTCTCTGAAACGTATGCCTTCGATTTCTTTAAGACATTTCGTGAGCGCAGACTTACATTCCCCATTATTCACGGAAATGTCGACAAGAGCTTCCTTGGATGAGCTATCCGATGCCTCTGCGCCTACACGTTTGGGTTGCCAGGCTTTATCCGTCATTTCTTCCCTCCTCCGCTGCTCTTCGCGCCCCCGCTGCCTGATTTTTTACCTCCACTCCCACCGGATGTGGTAATCTTTAACTCGAGCTCAGAATACGGAGGATTTTTAAAGGCTTCTTGATATCGCAGCAAGTTGTAATGTAAAGCTTTCGGATCGGCAGCCCCCTCGACAGGACCCAGGTTCCTCGAAGCCTCAGGGTTCAGAATTTGTCCTTCGACGGACTGCCGGTAGGCGATACCATAATCTTCGCTTAAATGAACCGGCTGAGGAGCCCATGGCCAAACCACCTGATCACTTTTTCCCATCGCAAAGGGGCGGCGCCCGTCCTCTTCGGTCATGACAGGATAGACACCACAACCGGTCAGACCCATGACCACAATGCCTAGCAGACCAACCATTTTTACCTTCAATTGCCGTTGCATGGTATTCTCCTTTTTTTCGTCTCTCTTCTTAGGGTGCTAAATGACCAAAGGTACCTTCGATGCCACCTTTGTTGTAGGGCATTCTCACTGCCATCCGAGGCCTTTCTTGAATATAGGCCTCCGCCTTTCGCTCCCCGTTGGGTTCAGAATTCTTCCCTTCGAGGTAGCCCATCAGCATCAGCTCAAAATCATTCGGTTCCAGATAATAATCGGTTGGCAGGGTTTGCTTCACCATATCCAAAGGTTTCACCAAATGTGGCGTAACAATGACGATCAACTCGGTCTCGTCTTTCTGGAAAGAGGTACTCCGGAACAACGCGCCAAGGATCGGAATATCGCCCAATATGGGATATTTCGACACGGTCTCTCGAATATTTTCCTGCAGCAACCCGGCAATGGCGAAACTTTGCCCATCTCCCAATTCCACCACCGTTTTCACACGACGCGTCGTCAAAGAAGGGATTTGGAAACCTGACAAGGTAATGCCATTGGCAAAATCTAACTCGGAAACTTCAGGATTCACAATGATAGAGATGCGACCATCCGATAAGACCGTTGGAGTAAACTTCAGCCCCACACCAAATTCTTTAAATCGGATAGTGACTTGACTGAACTGTTGTGGGATCGGAATCGGAAATTCTCCGCCCACAAGAAACTCCGCGGCCTGGCCGCTCTCGGCAATTAAGGTAGGCTCGGCCATGAGCCTGGACAGACCATGTTCCTTTAACATATCTAAGAACACGGTCCATAAATCATTCCCGATGCCAAATCCTAACATCGCGGTGTTGCTCAGAGCAGGCAAAATATCAAACAGCTCTGTCGTCGTCCCCCCTTGACCCGGAAAGAGCCCCCCTTGAGGAACGCGAGTAAATTGATCAAGATTCGGCGCCGAGATCTGATTGAGTGTTCCGATTGTAAAATCTCGATGCCCCGCCTGTCGGCGACTAAAATTGACGCCGAGTTTCTTCAAAAGACCTCGTTGCATTTCGGCGATTTTCACTTCCATCATAACTTGCTTGACACCACCCATCTCTAACATGTTGATAACCTTCTGGGGCGCATAGGGCTCAGCCAGGGCTAAGACTTTATTGAGCGCTCCCATATTCGAGACAGTGCCTGCCAAAGTGATGTGATCGTGGCTGTTCATAACCTTAATGCCCGCTTCCTCAGGGAGAAGAATATGGATCTGTTCTTTCAGACGGCTGATATCAGGGGCTACCTGCACATTGAAGACATTCGATACCTTGCCATCATTCCCCCAAAGAGTGAGTGTGGTCGTCCCGACATTTATTCCAGCCAGATACAGTTGCTTTGTGGAAAGGACGATTTGATCGGCAACATCGGGATTCGCTACCGACGCCCGCTTAAAGGATGATCTGGATTCCACAATCTTTGACTCCCCAACCGTGAGACGCAACACTTGAGGGGTATTAACCTGAACGGCCTGAAGCGTCAGACCTTCTTGAGGCGGATCTGCAGCCAACACTCCGGCATTGCCTCCAAAAACCAAGGCCCACACCATGCATACAGTTGCAAATGGAACACCGTGTATCTTGTTCATAACCGTACCTTTCATAACATTCATAGCCATTCCCACAACCATGTCGCTTAAAATCTCCTCGTTTTGCTATCAGTCCCTTTAATCACTTCGACCTTTGCTCTTCGCGAGCCTTTAGGCCTGGGAGGAATCAGCTGATGCGACTTCATAAGAGCCTTGAAATCAGCCCCTCTGGTTTTCTTGATGTCCGGATTGAGAGGGCTTCGCAACGCCAGACGCAACTTTCCGCCATTTTCAGCCATCGCTAACTTTTCAGCCTCTTCCAACGTCACTTCCAAGGTAATCACTTTCACAGGAATCAGTTCATCCTCTCCCTGTCTCCGTTCCATCTGGGTTCCGGTGGCCAGCACCAAGATGTTCTCCAATATGACTTTGGTGATGGATTCGTTCTGTCCCCTCTTCGCATTGGGCTTCTCAAAGGTGCCCATGACATCGACCCGATCCCCGGGCTGAACAAAACCAGGCAACCCCACAATCTCGTTCACCTTCACAGCCATGGCTCGTTTGTTGGGATCCATCACCGCCACCACCCCACCTGTTTTGATGTCAATGGGAGCGAGTTTCGAATCCAGAATGGCTTCATGTTTTTTGAGATTCGCCAAAATAATCCGCCCTTTCAGCGATTCTCGATCCGTGAAATGTCCAACAGGCACACTCTCTTCCGGGTACGGCACCATCCTGATCGTCTCTGCCGTTAACGGTGTCCCCCAGGGAATATCACTACCGGCTACGGCCACTTCCACACCCTCGATCACGACCTCAGCGACTTCCGTTTCGGTGACCCGTTGTCCCTGCAACCATTGATACACCAGAACCGTCGTGACTAACGCGATAACCATTGCGACCCCTAAAAACACTAACGGTCGTTTTTGTCCCATTACACTTCCTCCCCTATCTAACCGAATCTAACCAACGTTTTTTCCCGCGTTCGTTTATGAAAATGTCTTCAACCCTTTATCACTATAGATAACGATCTAGTATGCATATCGGATGAGAAGAACCATTCTTTAGGGTCAACGACCAAGAAGTCTGAAAATCTTTGCCCTACCAATCAGAAAACCCAAAGGAAGCCTCACAACAGTCCATAGAGAGACAGGGTTTGAGCGATGACCGTCCCTAAACCCAACACGAGCGCATAACGCAACTTGGGTTCCTTGTGATCCGGTTGACCGGCCATCATGACCGTCTTGGACCATCGTAAGGTATTCAACAACATGATAATTCGGTCCCAGGTATAGCGAAGACCGCCTTGTGAACTTAACATCGCCAAGCTATACAAGCCGCCCAAAAGGGCAGCGATCCCAAACACATACACCACAAGGTGCGGGCCCAAAATGGCACCGATTCCCCCTAATAATTTGACATCACCGGCACCCATCCCACCTTTAATATAGAAAAAGATCAGGCAGAGAATCCCGACCGCCAGCCCTTCCAGGCTCAATATCAATCCATTGAGGCCTTGATGCCACCCATGAACCACCATCCCGAATCCCGCTAACGAAAACGTGAGCCAGTTGGGAATACGGCTTTCACGAACATCAATAACCGCCGCCAGAATAAGGGCAATCGCTAAACCAATAAGCAGAACAAAGGAGACCATAAAAATTCGCAACTCCTAACGTGGAAAATCTCGTTCGTTTATCCCAAAATGTTTCGGTCGATGGCGTGACGTTCTTAAGAGGACAAGTTTCTCCTACTGGAAAAATTTGTCTGCCAGAGACGAAACATTTTCAACAAAGGAAGCAGGAGCAGGAACGAAAGGAGAGAATTGAGCTTAAACGACAAAGGCCCCTGCGCGAGTCGTTGAATCGACTCGCCCAGGGGCCTTAACTCATGGCAGAAATTCAGATGAGGCGATTATATTCTCAAAT
>CBDUWS010000017.1:0-15188 GCA_965370985.1 uncultured bacterium | reverse complement strand
GGGTGTGGAGCCCCTCTTACCCTGGGAGGGAATGACGGTCACAGGGAATGGAGAATGCGATGCTTGATTGGCCTGCCCCCTTCAAACTAAACCAGCATTGGTTTCCCTCTGAGGGATGGCATTGAACCCAGAGCATTCTGTGCCGCCCCGTCGTACGCATGGCATTCCGTCTCAGTACGAGGAGTTTGGTTTTGGGCGATGTTGTGACAGCGTGGGGCCCCTATATCGCGACCCCCAGGTGGGGGCTGTGCCCGATTGGGGGGGTATATTCAACTCCAAGGCACTCCCAGTTTTACTCCCAGTTCACTCCCAGTTTTGGTCCCAGTTCACTCCCAGTTTTGGTCCCAGTTCTGAATCTATCGCAATCACAGTTAGTCGCACTTAAAAAGAGCAAAACGCTTGTGTTGATGAGGGTTTTGTAGCACTCCATCCTTCTCAATCATTCTTGGTCTTTAGTGGGTTGGTTAGGACTTCGAATCCTTGCGCCGATTGAAGCAATTCGGCCGGATTGGCAGAACTTTTGGTGACGATCCCCAAAGTTCCAGTCGAACTACAGCCGGACGCTAGAACAACCAGCAACAGTAACCCTAGAATTATCTGTTTACTCATAACGCACCTCCTAGCTAATACTGATATTAAAAAACGTTCGGCTGAAGTATTAGGGAGTTTTTTGCCATGCACACTCACTTCCTAAGACTAGAGTGCCAATGGTGATAAACGAGGTAAGAAATTTCAGCTGGCTCAGTTGACAATACCGAACACGGATGACTTTTTATTTCGCGAGACTTTTAACGGCAAGAAGGGAGCCATAGGTCTGATGCAGGTCAAGATGATCTTCAGACTCACCTGGGAAGGACATGAGAGACACATCGGAATATTGGAGCTTGGAAGAATCGCTTTCAATCTTTCGACGTAGCTGATTCAGTTTCCACCCCAACACACACCATCGCCATCCGGTCGTGAATGCACCCCAAATCTGGGTAGGCCAAAATGTCCAGGCAGGTTCCACAGGCATACCAGGACGACGGGACCGTCGACCACGCCACCGAACCACGCCACCCTCCAAGGGATGGATACCCTCAAACATGATGCACCCATAGAAACACAATAATAAGAACATGAGCTTGACGACCGGTTCCCCCATCGCCGCCGCTCGACGCATCAGGGTTTCCATGTGATCCCATGTGTAATAGCTCCGCCAGGCCATACGATAGGCCTCGGCCAATTCTCCCTTGGTCATCTGCGGATGTGCCATGGTGACATGTTGCAAATCATAGACATTCATGTCCGGTTCCATGCACACACCCCGTTCATAGAGTTGTTGATGATCTTCAGACCCCGGCAAGGGCGTCAGAATAAAAAATTCCACGATATCAACGGGAAGTTCTTTTTTGATGATCTCAATATCATGAGCAATACTGGATGGAGTATCGGCCGGAAACCCAAGAATGTAGCCACCCACGGTGGTACAGCCATGGTTTTTCCAGATTTGTAACATTTTTCGATATTCCCCGATTTTGTTCTGACGTTTTTTCGCCCCGAACAACGATTCAGGATTCAGGCTTTCCAAGCCTACAAAAATATTATGACACCCTGCCCGTACGGCTTTCTCAATGAACCGAGGAATTTTATGACACAGCGTATCGACTTGGATGGTGAAGGACAGCTGAAGGCCTTCTTCCTCCCGGAGATGAATCAATCTGTCCAAAATGGGTTCCCAGCCCCTATTGCGTGCAAAATCATCATCCGTAATGAAAAACCTCCAGACACCTTGCTTGAGATTTGCCCGAATCAATGCCTCAATATCATCGGCCGACCGTGACCGAGATGTTCGGCCTTGGACATTAATAATGGTGCAAAAACTACATTGGAAAGGGCACCCTCGCCCGGCATCAAAACTCGAGAGCCGTCGAAATGTTTTTTTCACCAAACTGACAGGGAGAAAGGGGGAAGGGATGCCTTCCAATTTTGGCGCGTTGGTCAAAAAATTATAGGATGGCTTCAAGCGTTTTTCATAGGCATCTTTGAGAATAGCATCCAACTGCCCTTCGACCTCGCCCGCAACAAGGGTAAAACCATCGGCCAGCGCCTGTTGAATATCCGGCGGCATCTCTTTCAACATGGCATAACATCCGCTCACATGAAAGCCTCCAATGACCACGGGAATACCGGCCTGAAGAAACGCCTTCCCTACATCAAGGGAACGAGGGAACTGGTTTGTTTGAACCCCGACCAAGCCGATCATGCCTCCGAGTCCATGACGAATGCGCTTAATTATTCGCTTTGTGGGGATGACCTTATGGCTTTCGTCATAAACCTCCACAATAATGTTGACGTCCTCTCCCAACACTTGTCGTTCCACACAGTCCATGGCTAAGGCGTTCAAGGCCGCTAGGCTATTAGATGGAAGCGCGGGCCGCCCCCATTGAATGACATACCCCTCGTCATCGTAATGAGAGGGTTTAATCAAAACCACATGAAATGTGTGTTTTGTATTCAACGAATGGTCCGAGGAGTGAGGTCGTCATTCGCCATAAGCATGACGGAATTAATTTTTGAAGAAGGAAAAAGATTTTGAGGGATCAGCATGCACAACACATGACAATATTGTCACGACCAAAGCCAACCCTACGGGGTCACTCTAAATGTGTCAAGCAGTTTTCAGCAGATGTTCGATATGGGGTTTTTCAAATTTCTCAGACAATTTTGATTTCGTATTCTACCTACAGACCTGATTTTTTCACAAAAAAGCCTTACACTATCAACCTTCATGATGACATCTTATTGACACCACTCTTCTCAAACAGGACAATCGGTAGTTAGTGTTTATCTCTCCCACTTATTCCATGGAGAAACGTTCGTTGTCTGATCAGACACTCTTTGAAACTGAAATTGCCCAACTCCTTGTGACCACATTGAACTTGAAGGTGGAACCTGCGGAAATTCCACCGTTAGACCCGTTATTTGGAGAGGGTTTAGGATTAGACTCAATTGATGCTCTGGAGATTGCCCTGGTCATTCAGCAACACTACGGATACAAATTACGGTCCGATGATCCGGATAACGCCACAATCTTTGCTTCCCTCCGCTCCCTGTGTGAGGCTATTCAGAAGAACAGAACCCAAACATAGCGTAGGTATATTCACAGGCCCCTCAATTCCAATTAAGATTCGTCCTATTGTTGTTTCCTCTTTTCTGAAGCAAATTCCCATTTTGGGGATACCGCCCCAATCAGGGGCATGCTCCTTAGTACGGTCCATTTATCGACTCTAACCGTCATGACGACCACCCCATTTCTAGATCCCTATCAACCTGATAGCACCGTAGCTTGGTACCATGGAAGGGCCATGTCTGCCCGGACGTTGTTATCTCATGTCAGAGCTATTCGCGATCAATTACCCAATAAACGATATGTCCTGAATATGTGCCAAGACCGTTATGCGTTTTTGGTTGGATTTGCTGCTGCCCTTTGTCAAGACCAAACGACCCTACTGCCGCCTAACCAATCACCAGAGATTCTTCAACAACTCACAGGCGAGTATCCCGATTGTTATTATTTGACTGATGGTCCAGAACAGATCGCCGGGCTAGAAAATCTTACTCTCAAGGTAGACACGATTCCCGACCACCTATCTATGGAAAATCCCCAATTTCTAGATACACATATTGCGGCCATTGCCTTTACTTCTGGAACGACTGGCACTCCGCGCCCTAATCCAAAATCATGGGGATCCATGGTCCAGATTGCTAAAAAAACCGGAGAACGGCTTACCAACGGCACCGCGAACCCCGTGACGATTGTTGCCACCGTTCCACATCAGCATATGTACGGGTTAGAAACCTCGATCATGTTACCCCTTCAACAGGGTTGGTCCTTTTATTCAGGACGTCCGTTTTTCCCAGAGGACATCGCGTCGGCCCTACATGAACAACAATCCCAACGGATTTTAGTCTCCACGCCCATTCATCTCCGCGCTTGCGTCATGGAACAATCTCGATTTCCGGATGTGAAGTATACACTTTCCGCCACCGCCCCACTTCCCAAACATTTAGCCGAACAAGTGGAAGCATTGTTCCATACCACCATAGTAGAGATTTATGGATTTGCAGAGGCGGGCACCATCGCCACTCGGCGACCGGTCCAAGAGGACAGCTGGACGTTGCTACCCGAGCTGACCCTGGTATCACACACAAACGGCTATGCGGTCAGTACTCCATATTTTTCTGACCCTGTGCCCATTCCCGATACCATTCAATCTGCGAACCCACAGCAATTTACCCTGGAAGGACGCCCTAGCCACCTCATCAACATTGGAGGACATCGCGCTTCACTGGATGCCTTGAATGCCCAACTCCTGTCGATTGACCGGGTCATAGACGGCGCGTTTTATATGCCAGAAGAAAAAGAAGGGCCAGTCACCCGTTTGGTCGCCTTCGTCGTAGCGCCCGGGGAAACCTCTAACTCCATACTCACAACACTACGGACCAAAATGGCACCCGTGTTCCTACCTCGCCCGATCTATCTGGTTGATGCGCTACCTCGCAATCACACCGGAAAATTGGCTAAAGAGGACGCAGAAACATTATTACGCGCACAAACAAATCCAGCCATAACACCTCAATAGTAGATCAGTCCATGGCCATTGAAAAAAGTTTGATCATCGCCCCCTCACATCCTTCCCTAAACGGGCATTTTCCAGGCAATCCAATTGTGCCAGGCGTGGTTATTCTGGAAGAAGTCCTGGACCTGATTGAGCAATCGCTCAACCAACCATTGATGCTAGCCAACGTGCCTTCGGTCAAATTTCATTCTCCTCTTCGTCCGAACGAAAGTCTCCAGCTCACATTCGAAATCCTTCCCAAGCACATGGTCACCTTTTCATGTCATGTCGGTTTAAGACCGGTCGCGTCAGGCCAATTCGTCTTTCAGCCTAACCTTCACACAACTTCCCCACTGGCATGAGTAAACGTTGGTTGGCACAACGGGAACGCGGACATCGCTGGGCCTACCAATGCATGCTATGGATCGCGCTCCGCATGGGACGAAAGATCGCCAGGGCGCTGCTGTATCCGATCTGCACCTATTATGTGTTGTTTTCCTGGACGGCCAGCAGAGGCATCAAGATATTCTTACGTCGTGTCTTGCAGCGTCGACCAACGCTCACAGATCTCTTTCACCAGTATCATGCCTTCGCTTCAACCTTGTTGGACCGGACCTTTCTTTTGACAAAACGACACGAAGAATTCGACTTGAATATTCGTGATATCGACATCCTTCTTGACCGTGTCGACCGTCAGCAAGGATGCCTGCTGCTCGGATCACACTTGGGAAGCTTTGAAATCCTCCGAGCCACAGGATTGGCCACCAGGAATGTCCCCATCAAGCTACTCATGCATCAAGAGAACGCGCCAATTCTCAATGATGTTCTAGGGAAACTGGACCCCTCAATGTTGGATAGTATTATTCCGGTCGGCGAACCTGAAACGATGTTGCATGCCAAAGAATGTCTGGATGCGGGCGGACTGGTCGGCATGCTTGGTGATCGTGCGCTCAAACATGAAAAGGTCGTACCCTGCCAATTTCTTGATCACACGGCCCAGTTTCCGGCAGGCCCGATGTTACTAGCCAGTATTCTCAAAGTACCAGTCGTGTTATTTTTTTGTTTGTATCGCGGAGGCGGGCGGTATGACATTCATTTTGAATTGTTCGCAGAAACCGTGACCATCCCAAGGGAGGATCGAGCGCAGGGACTGCAAGAATGGACACAGCGCTATGTCCATCGTTTAGAAGCATATTGCCGAATGGCTCCAAACAATTGGTTTAATTTTTATGACTTTTGGGAAACAGATCAATAGACCCATCCTTTGGAGTCTGATGTGGTGCGGCATCTTCATGTCTGATCCACCCACAATCTCCTATGGTTGTGAGCCTCACCCGAACACGGCTCAACGCATTCCATTCAAAGAAAAACATGTTGACGTGGATCGGGTCATTGAAAACCTCGGACAGTCAACCATTCGTGAGCAGACCTTTCATGAAACATATTATTCGCAGATGCTCACGACACCTTCCCATAAAGAAGGGACGCTGGTCTTTTACCCTCCAGCCCGCTTGGAAAAACACGTGCGGGTTCCCGTTGAAGAATCCTTTATCATCAATGAGAACAGTCTGCTCTATGAAAACCCTTCTCGGGAGATTTCCCAGACCTTTTCCCTTCAAGAATATCCGTCACTTGCAACGCTCATTGAAGGCTTGCGTTCTCTCTTTAACGGAGATCAAGAAACACTTCGACTGTTCTTTCACGTTTCAATGACAGGCACTCCAGAAACCTGGGAATTAACTCTTTCTCCAATAACTCAAAGTGATGAAGACGGCGTGGAGTGCATTCGTTTAACCGGGGACCAGGCACGCATTCGCACCATTTCAATCCACGAAACCAATGGCGACCGGTCAGAACTCCAACTTGACCCACAGGTGCCGTGACAAAGACTCGTGCCACGCCTTGGCTGATTTGGTTGGCGAGTATCGCCCTGGGTTCTGCCTTCGCCGTCACCTCTATTCCAATTCAGACAGAATTGCCTCTCCTGTTTCCTTCTTCCGGAACAATCTCACAACAATTATTCGTGGACCAACTTCAGTCGGGCCCAGCCTCCCGTATTCTCTTACTTGGGATCCAAGGAGCAGAGCCTTCCATCTTGGCGGAAGCCAGCAAGGAACTGGCAGCGGCCATGCGGAACCAGGGCCAGTTTCTTCATGTGTATAATGGAGAACAGCCAAATCATGGGTTGAATCACGATCTCCTTTTTCGATACCGGTATCTTCTCAACTCAACGATTTCTCCCGATCAATTCACTACAAACGGTTTACGCGAAAGCTTGCAACATCGGCTCCAAGACATAGCAAACCCCCTCCCCTCGTTTTTTAAAAAGCGAATACCTGAGGACCCCACCGGGGCATTTCAGGGCATACTCAACCGCTGGAAAATCCGGAACATGGTCAAGATGGCACATGGCGTCTGGTTTTCTTCAGATCAACCAGTCGCCTTGCTTGTGGCAGAGACAGCCGTTGCGGGTTTCGATCTAGACGGGCAAGAAGCCATTCAGACTTTTTTGACGACCAGAATAGAAAGTATTCAGGCTACGCTTTCACCCCAATCATCACTGACTTTAATCCGCTCCGGACCATCAGTATTTGCCGTGCAATCACGAGCGGCGATTAAGAAAGATGCCAGCTGGCTCTCCATGCTTGGCGGAGGATTCGTGATCGCTCTGCTCTTGGTCACCTACCGATCATTTACGATACTCTGCCTAAGTCTCGTCCCACTCGTGACAGGTCTGCTCGTTGCAGGGATCACAGTTTTTCTGACGTTTGGTTTCATCCATGGCATGACCTTGGCGTTCGGCGCCACCTTAATTGGCGTAGCCATTGATTACCCTCTCCATGCTTGCGCACATCTGGAATCTGACCGGTCAGCCAGACGGGCCATCATGGCGGTCTGGCCCACGATTCGATTGGGCGCAACTACCACTGCTATCGGCTATGGGGCCATGTTGTTGTCAAGCTTTCCGGGCCTCTCCCAATTGGGACTTTTTGCCATTACCGGCCTATTAACGGCAGCGGCGACAACCCGATGGCTACTTCCAGTACTCATTCCCGCCAAGGTCAAAAAGCCCATTCCATGGGCCGCGTGGCTCCCGTTTCAATACGGAGCTTCTAAGCTGATCGTGATTGTCCCTGTCAGCATGGTGTTGTCCTTATCCTATCTGGTTTTGTCAGAGAAACCCTTTTGGGAGATGGATATCGCCAATCTCAGCCCCGTCCCCCAAAACCTCCGCGACCGTGATGCCTGGTTACGACAAGAGCTGGGCGCACCCGCCGTGCGAGACATGATGATTGTCGTCGCGCCCGATGAACAACAGGTTCTAGAAAAGAGCGAAGCCCTCAAAGTGACCTTGGATCAACTGGTGGATCGTGGGCATATGGCCGGATACGAAATGGCAGCGGATTATTTGCCTAGCATTCGAACACAGGTGTTGAGGCAGCAAGCATTACCCGATCAAACGACGTTGCAGACCCATCTCAAAGAAGCTCAACGCGATTTGCCGTTTAAGCCTGGTCTCTTTGATCCCTTCCTCCAAAGTATGACCGACGCCAAAAGCCTAATACCATTGGAGAATCAGACAATTCAGGACACACCATTAGGCACAAAAATCCGCTCTCTGCTGTATCCGCTCCACGATCAATGGGTAGGAACGATTCTCATACGTGACGTGCAGAATCGAAACGCGCTCCAGCAGGCCATCCACCGTGTAACTCTCCCCTCGGTGCATTACCTGGATTTGAAAACCGAATCGAACCGCATGGTTACCACCTATCGTCAAGAAGTCACGACATACTTGGTGATCGGTATCGGCTGCCTGATTCTGATTTTGGGCATTGGGCTACGATCCTTTAACAAGGTGGCAACCGTATTGTTTCCAATCGCAGGCTCGATTATGCTCGACCTCAGTATCCTTCATGCCCTTGGCGAACGCTTGTCCTTGTTTCATCTGGCCGCCTTATTATTGGTTTTTGGTATTGGGTTAGATTACACTTTGTTTTACCAACGCCCCCATAAAACGCCAGCCGAACGTCAGCAGACGATTTCAGCGATATTCGTATGCAGTCTCACCACCATAGCAGTGTTTGGCTTGTTGGCTTGTTCGCAGACACCTGTGCTTCGTGGTATTGGCTTAACGGTTTTCCTTGGTTCGCTCATCTGTTTCCTCTTTGCTGCGATCTGCTCGCCCTTCCAGCGGCAACAAGCGACTTGAATGACTATGCCCAAGCATCATCTTGATATCGCCATCCTGGGAGCCGGGCTTGCCGGCAACCTCTTAGCCAGACAACTACGCCAGACGTTCCCCCATCTTAAAGTTGGGTTGTTTGAAAAATGTGGTTCTACTTCCTTTAAAGTTGGAGAATCGACAGTTGAGATCACCGGGAATTACCTAATCAGACGGCTTGGTCTAGAGAACTATCTCACTGAACATCACATCGTCAAAAATGGCCTGCGATTTTTCTTTGACCAGGAAAACCGACAAGCCCCTTTAATTGAGATGAGTGAAATCGGCGGAATCGATAAACCCTTTCACAAAGCTTTTCAACTGGACCGTTCACGGTTGGAGGCTGACCTCTTACACATGAATCAAGAAGACGGCGTCGAACTTCATCTGGGAGGGCGGGTCTCAGATATCCAACTCAGTTCTGATGCATCCCCGCATCAATTTTCCGTGGAAACCAACATAAAGAAATGGAAGGCTCAGAGCCGATGGCTCATCGATGCCAGTGGTCGATCATCGATCCTGGCACGGCAAGAGAACTTACGAATCCCCGAATCGCACCACAGGTTGGCAGCCGTATGGGGGCGTTTCAAAAATGTGTCAAACCTGGACGAAGTCGGACCGGAGACGTTTCACCAGCGCGTGCACGGCACCAGCCGTCACACATCGACAACCCACTTTTGTTATCCAGGATATTGGATTTGGTTTATTCCCCTTGGACAGAATATCGTAAGCGTGGGGATCGTCATGGAACGAGCGTCCGGTTGGCAAGATCACTTTCGTAAAGCCGAAGGGTTTTTGGACTTTCTCAAACAGCACCATGCGGTCTGGTCGCTCCTCAAAGAGGCCAACCTAGTAGACATCGGCAGCTTCCATCACCTGACCTATGGGACCCGGCAATATTTCAGTCAGAACCGATGGGGTTTGACAGGTGAAGCCGCCGCATTCACTGATCCCTTTTACAGCCCTGCGTCAGACTTTATCGCGTTGGAAAATGATCTCTTGACGAATATGATTCGCTATGAAGAAGAAGGCGCCTCAGTCGAGCACTTACGCAATCTCGTGAATCTTTCGAATGGCTACATGCACTTTCGTTATGAAGCCAGCATGCGTCTATACCGCAACATCTATTCCATATTTGGCAGCTATGAACTACTCAAATTGAAATGGCAGTTGGATTTTCCCTCGTACTATCACATCTGGCTTTCTGAATTTATGCAGGATCTTCATCTCAACGAGGAATTCCTCGCTGATAAGATTCAGGAGCAACAGCCTGTGCTCAATGCCCTCTCGAATTTCTCTCAGCTTTTCCAAAAGGTTGAACAACATCTTCATGACACTAAGGCCTATTATCGAGGAAACCTCGGAAAATTCACTAACGCCTTGGAAGGTATAGACTGGGTGGAAGAAGTGGGACAACCCCAAACGCCGCGCCAATTCTTTACCCGCCTTCATGAGATTTTCAATCGCTCCCAAGAACAAGCCAATCAGCTCCTTGGGGTCTATGAAATGAAAAAACCACTTCCTCTCTCACACTTTCTGACTCTACGGACCTCGGCCTGACGATTGGGAATGACTCCTCTTTACTTCGGACATGCCACACTGGTCTCGTCGATTGGGCGTGGGAAACAGGCTCATCTGGCAGCCCTACAGGAACGACAATCAGGCCTACGGCCCTGCGATTTCGAGGGAAGGAGGCTTCCAACCTACATGGGAATGGTAGAAGGCCTTGAAGAGGTCTCTCTGAAATCCAGCCTTAGCCATTTTACCTGCCGAAATAACCAATTGGCGTTATTAGGCCTTCAACAGGATGGCTTTGAAAACCAGATTGCCAAGGCGCGCCGACAGTACGGAGCTCAGAGAATCGGGGTTTTCATCGGCACCAGCACGTCAGGAATTCTCGAAACGGAACATGCCTATCAACAAATAGATCCCGAAACGGGAAGGCTTCCTGCGACATTTGTCCCACGAGGTCAGTATACGCAAGATTCGTTTTCCGTCGCCCATTTTGTACGTGAATATTTACAGCTTACCGGCCCAGCTGCGGTCGTTTCCACCGCCTGTTCATCGAGCGCGAAAGCCTTTGCGACGGCATCCAGGTATATTGAGGCCGGCCTCTGCGAGGCCGTTGTTGTCGGCGGGGTGGATAGTCTCTGCCTGACCACGTTATACGGATTTTCAGCCTTGCAATTAACCGCCCCAGGACCCTGTCGCCCTTGCGATGCTGACCGTGAGGGCTTGACCATCGGAGAAGCCGCAGCGTTTGTCTTTTTGGAAAAAACCCCTAGGAATGGAAATCGGCAGGCCACCGCATTCTTGGGCTATGGGGAAAGCAGCGATGCCTACCATATGTCCCATCCTCATCCCACTGGCCAAGGTGCGATTTTGGCCATGGAAGCCTCATTAAAAAGCAGCAGTCTCTCCACATCCGATATCGACTATATTCATATGCATGGAACGGCGACCGTGGCGAATGACCAAACTGAAGACCGCGCCGTTGCTACCATGTTTCAGGCTCAAACCCCCTGTAGTTCAACCAAAGGTTGGACTGGCCATACGCTCGGCGCCGCCGGCGCGGTTGGAATGGCGTTAGGAGATCTCTTTTTGCAACACGGGTTTCTTCCCGGCTGTCTTAACACCAGCAAGGTCGACCCGACCTTCTCCAGTCATATCCTGCTCGAAAACCAGGAACGGCCGATTCGGTACATCATGAGTAATTTTTTTGGATTTGGTGGAAACAATTGCACCTTGATTTTAGGAAGACTCTGATGAAAATCTTTGTACATGGCATCGGAGTGCTTGGACCCGGTATGGAAAATTGGAAAACCTGCAGAAACCTGTTCAAAGAGCAACGCCCCTATGATGACTCTATAACACCAGATCCCATGCCCTCGACACTTCCAGCCAACGAACGCCGCCGGAGTAGCGACATCGTTCGTTGGTCCTTACAAGTTGCACAGGAAGCTGTGCAAAATAGCCAGCTTTCCTCCAAAGACATGGCCGCAGTGTTTGCCTCGTCCGGTGGGGAAGTGGGCATTCTCCATAAGATTTGTCAGTCGTTAGACTCTTCCACGCCAATGGTTTCTCCAACCTTATTTCACCAGTCCGTTCACAATGCCGCCGTTGGCTACTGGAGTATTGCCTCCGGCTCACAGCGTCCTTCGACAAGCCTGGCATGTTATGATTCGTCGTTTGCGGGAGGGTTGCTTGAAGCAACCACGTTGTTGTCTGTAGACCAGGAAGAGTTCGTTTTATTTGCAGCGTATGATATTCCTGCACCCTTTCCACTAAATGAAACTCGGCCGCTGATCGCTCCTTTCGCCCTGGCCTTCATCCTCAGCAAACAAGCGTTACCGATGAGCCTGTCTATGTTAGATATCGCCCTCTTGTCCGAACCTATAGCAAACGCGCCCACAACGATGCTTCAAACATCGTTAGAGCCATTGCGGTTAGGCAATCCAGCGGCCCGAGGCCTTCCTTTGTTACAGGCCATCGCCAATAATCTGACCACTTCCGTCTATCTGGATTTTTTGGATAACCTTCAACTTCGAATCGATCACCAACCATGCCAGGCTTATCCAGACTAGAGCTGTCAAAATTTCTACCGCATGGCAATGATATGTGCCTACTGTCCTCGGTCGAACATTGGGATGCCTCATCAATCACCTGTCTCACTTCAACACACCGGGATCAGAACAATCCTTTACAGCGACAGGGTCTTTTGGGAATGATCTCCGGTCTAGAATATGCAGCCCAGGCCATGGCCGTGCACGTGGGACTCACTACAGATATTTCCGAGCACAATTCGTCACTGGGTTATCTTGGCGCAGTTCGTGATCTCCAGATTTGTAGTCGCACCTTTCAGCAATTCGCGGAGGACCTTACCATTCATGCCAGTCTGCTACTGGGACAACGCATGAGCTTCATCTATACCTTTTCAATGAAGGCGAATGAGGCGATTCTTCTTCAAGGACGCGCATCAATCTTTATCAAAGGGTCAGGCCCCATCACATGAAACGAGCACTTGTCACAGGTGGCAATAGTCCAATCGGTACCGCTATTTGCCAGGAACTGTCGTCCATGGGCTTCCACCTCATTGTGCATGGCCACAGTCACGGGGCGGCGACACATGAAGTGGCAAAGGAGCTTATCGAGACAGGCGGTTCAGCGGAAGTGGTGTGTTGTGATCTCACTGATCGAAAGACAACCGAACACACGATGACGAAGCTACTGGAACAAGGCCCAATCCAGGTGATTGTCCATAACGCGGGAATTTTTGACGACGCACCCATGGCTGGAATGACAGCGCAACAATGGCATCGTGTGATCGATGTTTCGCTTCACGGATTTTTCCATGTCACCCAGCCTCTTTTGCTCCCCATGATCCGCACTCGTTGGGGACGCATCATTGCCATTTCCTCACTGTCGGGAATGGTTGGGCACCGTGGTCAAACCAATTATTCTGCTGCAAAATCCGGACTGCACGGCGCGGCTCGATCGCTCGCGACGGAGGTCGCCTCTCGGGGCATTACCGTGAATGTGGTGGCACCGGGGCTGATTCATTCTCCTTCCACGGAGAACACATTTACGAAAGAGCAAATTGAGAGTATGGTACCCATGAAACGAACAGGTCAGCCTGAAGAAGTGGCCTCAGTCGTGGGGTTTTTGGCTTCGGAAAAATCTGGTTATATTTCCGGCCAAATCATTGGAGTAAATGGAGCCATGGCGTGATGGATGCACAAGGGAAACAACACTATGCCGTGGTAATCCCGGCCTATAATGAAGAAGCCACAATCTATGCCGTGGCTCAGCGGGTCCTCAAATACCTTAATCAGGTGATCGTAGTTGATGACGGTTCAACCGACCGAACCGCCCAAACCATACAGAACTTGCCTGTAACCGTCCTTCGAAACGACACCAATTGCGGAAAAGCTGCCAGTTTATGGAAGGGGCTTCAATATGCGAAACAACTAGGCATGACTGCGGTGGTGACTTTGGATGGAGATGGCCAACATTCCCCTGATGATATTCCCCGGCTCATCGAACAGGCTGAATTGAGTCCCCATCGCATCATCATCGGCGCACGCCGGAGACCATGGACTCGCAACACATGCCACCGCATCATGGCTAATCGTGTCGCTGATTTTTGGGTCTCGTGGGCTTCAGGTCATCCGATTGCCGATAGCCAATCAGGGTTTCGGATCTATCCTATGTCCTTGATCGCTCAACTAAACATCCCCACCAACCGCGAGCGAAGTTTTGTGTTTGAAAGTGAGATTTTAGTGGAAGGAGCCAAGCTAGGATTTTGGAGTCTTCCAGTTCCCATCGAATCCGAACCCCGACAAGCCCCGAGACCCAGTTATTTTCGGCCGGTCGTTGATATTGCCCGCATTACGAAAATGATAGCCCTGAAATTGTTGGCCGAAGGGTTAGCTCCACGGAAACTTTATCATTCATTGTTTGGCCAGCCGCTTGCCCATCACTCGGACCACTTCTCAGAAATTTCTGTTTCCGGATCCTACCACAAATAAAAACAAAACAAGCCCTATGGCTCCCAACCATAGGGCTGCTCTCTATTAATTATTTCCCTTCGCACTATAAAAGGGAAAGCTTAGCCCCAATATTGCTTCGCAAATACTGAATCCATTTATTGTAACTTTTATGAATCGTCCCTTTCTCTGCGTCATATTTCAGATTGGAAGAATCTTTCCGCGTAATACTGTATCCTTTGGTCGTGTATTGAATATCCACTTGGGCCATGTAGCTCCGGTTATGTAAGGTGGCCACAATATGACCAGGTTTGACGACCTGCATATTCCACGCTGGAGTTGAACTCGTTGATGCACTCACAATAGCTCGGGTGACCTCTTCCAATGTGGGCTCCTTACCGGACACCGGATTAATCGAAGCATCTTTTACATTAAAGACTGGCGTGCCTTGACATCCAACAAACACCACCATGGCCACCACCAAAAAAATCCACTGAGTCAATGATCGATTTTTCATCGTCGGCTCCTCCTCACGGTAAAATACCACATAAGATGAACTAGGGTTCAATCTTACCCATATGTTCTCTATTTTTCTACTTTGTCGCTCTGTTTGGGAAAAACTGTGGGCCTAATCAATAGCACCGTTGTCATAAATAATTAGGAGAAAGATTTCCAGCTTCGCTTTTTATTAATGGGGCATGAGTGACAGGTGCCACATCCCTTCAATTTCCACGAGCAAAGCCTTGCGGCACATCTCGCCCTGCACATACAGGATAGGACCCTGGCTATATTCATGGCCCTCTAAGGCTTCGCGGACAGAATGTAAATCTGCCTGATTACGCACAAAAACTTTCAGCAATCCTTCAGATGGTTCCG
>CBDUWS010000016.1:0-15680 GCA_965370985.1 uncultured bacterium | reverse complement strand
CCAACCTAATGAAAGCACGCACGACGTTAGTCATTGCCCATCGGCTTTCAACTGTTCAACATGCTGACCGTTTGGTGGTGATGAATCGAGGTCGTATTGAAGAAATTGGGACACATGCCGAGTTGTTGCAAAAGGGCGGATTGTATACACGATTATATCAAACGCAATTTCAACTTACCCAACTAGAATCGCTTCCAGTTAACTAAGGAGTACCATAAAATGAATGGCTTATGGTGAACTGGATCAAGCTGTCCGTCCTTCCCGCTGCCGCCGCCTGGGGTGTTCGTCTAATAGGGAAGACGATGGACCTCACAACGGTTGGTGGGGAAACAGTTGATGCTCTGGTCCGGGAAGGGAAGCCGATTATTATTGCCTTTTGGCATGGGCGACAACTCATGATGCCCTTGGCGTACCGTGGACAAGCGGCCTCCATTTTGATTAGTCAGCATCGAGACGGTGAAATCATTGCCCGTATCATGAAATATTTTGGATTTGGTGCGATTAGGGGATCCAGCTCACGTGGTGGGAGGCAAGCTCTCAGACAATTGTTGGCTGTTGGACGTCAGGGGCAAGATTTAGTCATCACCCCTGATGGACCGCGTGGTCCAGCTTGTCGCGTACAGACAGGTGTGATTTATTTGGCTAAGTTCACAGGGCTTCCCATAGTGCCATTAACCTTTGCTGGCTCAAAAAAAAAGTCTTTTCCAGTTGGGATCAATTTCAAATTCCTTTTCCATGGACTAAAGGGCTGTTTGTTTGGGGAGACCCGATTTGGGTTGCATCCAATCAGAAGAAAGATGATCTGGCCCAGCATGGTGTGGAATTAGAACGTGCATTGAATTGGTTGACCGAACAAGCTGAATTGGCTGTCCAACACGCTGATCCCGTTAAATATTTTCTTCGTACCGCTAACAAAGATTCATCAACTTCTTCCATGTAATTTCTTTATGTTTTGGTTGATCTATAATGTATTATTGGTTTTAGGTTCCCCCGTCATTGTGGGTCTGCTACTTACGAGAAAACGGTGTCAACGAGGGTTGCGGGCAAGATTGGGGAAAGTCCCCACCGTGTTGCAACATCTTCCTGGACCTGTTGTGTGGGTACATGCGGTTTCATTAGGGGAGGTGACGGCTATTGTTCCCTTGCTAAGAGCCATGAAGGAAGAGGATCCTCATCAAGCAATTATCGTTTCCACTGTGACGGAAACCGGGCGTGAGATGGTGCTTAAGCGATTGAACGGGATTGCGACACATTGTTACGCCCCTCTGGATTTTTGGTGGGCGGTTAACCGGTATGTTCGGGTGCTTAATCCACGGCTGTTTCTCCTGGTCGAATCAGAAATTTGGCCAAATTTGCTCACATGTCTCGCGCAACATCAGGTGCCTTTGTGTTTAGTCAATGGGCGAATTTCTTCACGTTCTTTTTGCCGGTATCGGTTGGTGAAGAGATTGATGAAACGGATTTGGTCATTGCTTGATATGGCTTTGATGCAAACTACTCAGGATGCTGAGCGGATCAGGGAGTTAGGGGCGAATCCGAATGTGGTTCATGTGACGGGTAATATGAAATTCGACCAATCATTTGATCGCCAGGAAAGTTTTAATTCGACACAGTCCATTCGAACATCATTGGGGATCTCTGCTACAGAGTTGGTGATCGTTGCAGGGAGTACGCATCCTAACGAAGAAGAGCAACTCTTAGATGCCTATCAGTCATTACGTCATTCACATATGAATGTGGTATTGGTCTTGGCACCAAGACACGTTGAACGAGCTCCAAAACTAGAAACTGTGATTGCCCGATATGGATTGTCTTGTGTTCGACGCAGTCAGATGAGCCATAAGACTATATCATCAGTCCAGCATCATCCACCTCGTGTGATTGTTTTGGATTCGCGAGGTGAATTGCCGTATGTGTATGGTTTGGGATTTGTCGGATTTGTTGGGGGTACATTGGTCCCTGTTGGTGGCCATAACCTATTAGAGCCTGCCCAATGGGGACGGCCGGTCATTTTTGGTCCTTATATTGATCATTGCCGAGACATTGCGCATCAACTTCTGCAAGCCGGTGGGGCCGTTCAAGTTCACCAACCAAAAGATTTGGTGACGCATCTCTTGTATTTGCTTGAACATCCTGCCGAGGCTGAGCAGATGGGGCGACAAGCTTTGTCAGTAGTTCAACAGAACCGGGGTGTGGTGAAGGAAAATCTGAGATTGATCGGACAGTTGCCGATTCGTCAACATGGTTCCCTTGGTCCCGTGTCTCCTAGTGCCGCTTCTTCTGTGAAAGCTCAGATATCATAGGAAATCGTTACGAATCAGCGCGAACTATTTCTTCCTAGCCTCGTTGTGGGATATGGCCTTAGACCCTTGTTTCTATTGAGTACCTTCCCCTCTTCCCGTATTTCTTTCCATCAGCGACTTTGGGATTGGCTTCAACAGTATTGCCCATGGGTGTTGCAAGGAGCTGCCGTTCCCTATGGGATGATCGCCAGGATTCGACGAATGGCCTATCAACGAAATTGGCTGCGGCAACATCATTTGCCAAAGCCAGTGGTCAGTGTGGGGAATCTTACGGTTGGTGGCACTGGCAAAACGCCATTTGTCATTTGGTTAGCCCATCAGCTCCATGCCAAGGGTAAGCGTGTGGCGATTTTAAGTCGTGGGTATGGACGGCAGCGGTCATCCCAAAATCTCATGGTGTCCAATGGGCAGGGCCAGGTTAAAGAATGGCGGGTAGCAGGTGATGAGCCATGGATGATCGCCAAAAATTGCCCTTGGGCAATTGTGGCGGTGGGGCCTGACCGTCACCGTCTAGGAAAATGGGTGCTGGAAAGGAGCTTTTGCGATTTTTTTATCTTAGATGACGGCTACCAACATTTGTCATTGTATCGTGACCTGGATGTGTTGTTGTTCGATTCCATGGATATAAACGGTCTTTCCGGAATTTTGCCGTCAGGTCGTTTGCGAGAACCGTTGGAAGGGATCAAAGGAGCTGGGGCTTTTGTCTTTACTCGGGCCAATTCCCTATCATCCATTCAACCTGTCCAGAGGCGTATTGAGGAATCTCTGGGACAACCGATTAGTCCCATTATTCTTAAATCGGTGCCCAAACAGGTTCAGCATCTTGTAACAGGACAAGTCAGACCGTTGGAATTCTTATTGGAGACCCCACTCCTGGTCGTGAGCGGGATAGGGAACCCTCGATCGTTTCGTGAAATTTTGACGAGTTGTGGTTCCGAGGTCTGTGAAGAAATCCAGTTTCCTGATCATTGTGCCTATGGCCAGGATGAAGTAGCCATGATTCGGAAAAAAATGGATGAATTCAATAATAAGATTGTCGTGACCACGGAAAAAGATGCGGTGAAACTGCGGGAATGGTTTACGAAAGACGATCCGTTCTGGGTGATCATCACGAAAATTGAATTCCTCGTTGGAGAGGATCATCTGCTGCATCTTTTGGACCGCTCTGGTTTTATGTGATGGTGGTGACAGTGGATTGAAAACGCCTCTTGGGTTCAAGTGTTTACCATGAGTTTCCCTTCTCCAAAAAATATTCTAGTCCGCGTTCCTAATTGGATTGGCGATGCGGTCATGTGCCTGCCAGCGCTTATGGATATTCGCGATTGTTATGCCAAGGCTGGTATCACTATTTTAGCTAGGCCGACGATTGCAGAATTATTGCGCCAGCAATGTGGGATCAATGATGTACTGGTTTATGAGCATCGAACCGATCATCGTGGAATATTTGGAATCTTGAAGCTGAGTCAAGTCATCCGAAAGAGGGCCTTTGATACCGCTGTGCTTTTTCAAAATGCTTTTGAAGCTGCTGTGCTTGTCGCGCTTTCCAACATTCCGACACGAATCGGATATGCGACCGACGGGAGAGGATGGCTCTTATCTCAGTCGGTTCGCCTTCCTTCACAACCATCTCTACACCAGACGCGCTACTACCAACAACTTGTGCAGACAATAATCAAGGTACCTTCGAAAGACAGGGCCCCAAAGCTGGTTGTTATGGCAAACGATCAGGTGGCGTGCGAAAAAAACTTTTCTGAAGTGTTTGCACCATCTGAAACACTGTTGATCGGGATAAATCCAGGATCGGTCTATGGTTCCGCCAAGCGTTGGTTGCCTGAACGATTTGCAGAATTGGGTGATCAGGTTGTTGCTCAGATTCGAAAGAAGTATCCAGAATATTCATCTGTTCGCTGTCTCCTCATGGGAGGCAAGGGAGAGGAAGCTCTTGGAATGGAGATTGCCAACCGGATGGATTCTCAACCGATTATGTTGTCGGGCAAGACCTCTATACGTGAGCTGATGGGAATTCTAAGGCGTTGTGCTGTTCTCGTAACCAACGATACTGGCCCGATGCATATGGCTCAAGCGCTTGGGGTGCCGGTGGTGGCTGTTTTTGGGCCAACGGATCCTGAAGCGACATGTCCATCAGGAGGGGGACAGTCTGTGATCCGTACGGATGTGCGGTGCGCGCCTTGCCTCCTACGAGCCTGTCCGATTGACCATCGTTGTATGACAGGGATTTCCACGGACCAGGTGATGATAGCTGTGATGAAGCATATACATGGGCTTTCTGTTCTATCTCAATCAAGCGAACAGGTTGGATGATGGGTATTGAACCTCGACAAAATACCGCGGTTTTCTTGGATCGGGATGGGACTTTGAATGAGGATCGTGGTTATGTGACATCGCCTGAACAACTCGTAATTTTCTCTGGAGTTCCCGAAGCTCTTGCTCGCTTGAATCAAATGGGGGTTCAGGTAATTCTTGTGACCAATCAGTCGGCCATCGGCCGGGGTTTGATGACGATTCATGATTTACAACATATTCATCAAAAATTGGTAGATCTACTTGGTGCCCATGAAGGCCGTATTGACGAAGTGTACGTTTGCCCTCATCATCCTGATGAAGGATGTGCCTGTCGCAAGCCTCAAGTGGGTATGATCAAACAAGCGGCAGAGCGTTTTTCCCTTGACCTGTCGCAGTGTTTTTTTGTGGGGGATAAGTGTAGTGATTTGGAAGCCGCACACAAGGCGGGAGTCACAGGTGTCTTGGTCATGTCGAGTGTTTATAGTGAAGCGGTCGTTAAGGCGAGAGATAATGGAGAGTTCCCCATTGCCCATGTGGCTCAGACGTTTGTACATGCAGTCGACTGGATAGAGAGAGAACTGTTGGGGAGGCACTAGACTTTTGCCGTAGGACGGACTCTTTAATTTCTGGGAAAAGGTGGTTGACGTTCGAATGGACGATGAGAGCAGCACATTCATGGATGTCTCTCCTCGACGAATCCTGGTTATCAAGTTAAGTTCTTTGGGTGATATCGTCCATACGCTTCCTGCGGTTGCTGCGCTCCGGAAACGATTTTCATCTGCTCATGTGAGTTGGTTAGTGAAATCGCAATGGGCGTCGATTTTGGAAGGAAATCCTGATGTCGATGAGGTGTTGTCGGTTGACGTGTCCTGGCAAAATTGGCCTAGACTGATCCGAGATCTTCGCCAACGTCAGTGCGATCTCGTGGTAGATTTTCAGGGACTCTTTCGTACAGGGCTCCTTGGCGTACTCTCAGGTGCCACCAGGCGAGTGGGGTTTGCTCGAGCCAGAGAAGGAGCGCCATGGATGTATACACATCGGGTGCCGTTACCTGGAGAACACGAACCTTCTTGGCGCCTTTTAGCGATGCATGCGGTTGCCCGAAATTTGGCGATAGCACGATTTCTTGGTGCCGACGTCTCTCGACCAATTTTTCACTTGCCAGGATTGGCTGAAGACGAGAAATTTATTCGTGGCCTTTTGCATGGAGCTGAAGTTGAGGATCATACGCAACTTATTGCTTTGGCTCCCTGGAGTCGTTCTGCGTTAAAATCCTGGCCACTGAATTGTTTTGTGGAGTTAGCCGAAGAGTTGATGCGCTCATCCACGCTTCGTGTGGTGGTCTTAGGTGGACCATCGGAATTAGTGCCTGCAAGGGAATTCCGCAAGTTGGAATCCTTGGGACTGGTCAATTTAGTAGGGAAACTTGCGCTGCGTCAATTGCCTGTATTGTTGCGAAGGATGAAGCTGGTTATCGGCAATGATTCGTCACTTATTCATTTAGCTGCGGGAGTAGAAACGCCGGTTTTGGCGATCTTTGGTCCCACGGAACCAAAAGCCACCGGTCCTTATCCGTTCACAGGGCATTCTGTTCGACGGACTGAATTGCCATGTAGTCCCTGCGGCCAACGAACCTGTCGGAACCCCATCTATTTGGAATGCCTGCATAGCATTTCTGTCAGTTCTATTTTGGAGACCTTGCAAGAAATGATGGTGCCTCATAATTGATGATCCTTTTGGTTCATGGAAAGGGAAATGGACAGTGAGTAGCCTGGGTGGTGGGTTGAAAAGGGCAGATTGTGGATAAGCAACAGGCTCGATGCAAACTGTCGGCAGTGGTGATTGCTTATAACGATGCACCCAATATGCGACGGTGTTTGGATAGTTTACATTGGGCCGATGAAATTGTGGTGATTGATTCGTATAGCACTGATGGAACAACCGAAATTTGCTTGGAATATACCGAAAAGGTTTTTCATTATTCGTTTCAAGGATTTGGTGCACTGCGAAATCAGGCCATAACGCATGCGGCACATGATTGGATTTTTAGTCTGGATACTGATGAATGGGCGACGTCGGAAGTTCAACAAGAAATTGGGATTCTTCTAGCTCAAGGGCCTCCAGCGAAGGCCTATTTTGTGCCTCGCCGGAATTATTTCCTCGGCCGCTGGATCAAGCATTGTGGGTGGTATCCCGACTATCGTCAACCTCAATTATTTCATAAAGCCCATATGCAGTACCGAGAAGATTTAGTTCATGAAGGGTTTGAATTACGGGGGCAAGCCGGGTATCTTCAGTCCCATGTTGACCAAATTCCCTTTCGAACTATCGATCAATACTTCGAGAAAATGGATAGGTATTCCACCTTGAGGGCTGAAGTGATGCATCATCAAGGGCGACGTTTTCGTGCTCATCAGCTGATATCCCACCCGTTGTTTACGTTTATGAAAATGTTTGTGTTTCGTGGGGGTGTCCTTGATCGAAAGCCCGGGCTGATCCTTTCCGTCCTGTATGCGTATTATACTTTTGTGAAATACGCCAAGTTGTGGGAACTTCAAGGGAAAGTTTGAGCGAAAGCCTTCCCATTATCAAGGAAAGTATTCAGAAAAGTGCATCACCTTTGTTGCATTCCAGGCGTATGAAAAAATTTCGTATTTTGCACACAGAGTCTTCCCATGGGCTAGGAGGACAGGAATATCGAGTGCTGGCTGAAGCCAAAGCGATGGGTCTTCGAGGGCATCAGGTGGTTATTGCTGCACCAGGAAAAAGTCACTTGACCAGATTGGCGAAGCAAGAAGGCCTTCATTGTGAAGCCATTCCTGTGGGGATAAGTGGATGGGGACGATTGGTGCCGGTGTTTCTTAAGTTGCTTGTGAAACATAAGATTCAAATTGTTCATACACATGGTTCACAGGATAGCTGGACGGCATCTCTGGCAGGGCGACTCTCTTCTTATCGACCAGTCATAGTGAGGACTCGTCATAAGAGTACCCCTGTTTCGGTATCCTTTCGGCATGATGTGTTATATCGATTTCTGCCTCACGTCGTGACGACGACGGGTGAGGCGGTGCGTCAACAGTTAATTGATCAAAATCGCCTTAACCCTGATGCGGTGGTTTCCATTCCAACGGGAGTGGATATGAAGCGGTTTCAATCTGGGCCTTCGGATGTGACATTGAAAAAAGCCTTGGGTATTCAGGTTGGGCAACCTGTGGTGGGAACTGTTTCCTTTCTACGTCCTGAAAAAGGACTGGATGTCTTAATCGATGCCGTTTCCTTGTTACAGAAAGAGTTTTCTCGGGTGTGTTGCCTGATTGTGGGAACTGGACAAGAGCACCAAAAACTTCTTGAGCAAATCCGTCAGCAAAAATTAGATGGGGCCATCGTATTTGCTGGATTCCGGGAAGATATTCCAGATTTGTTAAATGTCATGGATGTGTTTGTTTTGCCGTCATTCGAAGAAGGGATGCCTCAGTCTTTACTTCAGGCGTTGGCCATGGAACGAGCCGTGGTTGCTTCGGCTGTGGGGGGAGTGCCAGAAATTGTTCAGGATGGGCAAACAGGATTCTTGGTCTCCCCACGGGATCCTGTCGAGCTCGCCGAGAAAGTTGGATCGTTATTTCGTAATCCCGATCAAGGAAAAATTCTGGGGCAAGCAGGGCGTCGGGTTATTAAGCAGGACTATTCAATGGAAGCCATGGTGGCGAAAACCGAACAGCTCTATTCTTTTCTATGGGAAAAGAGGGAAAACCAAGCTGCGTGAGATTTGCTACGAAGAGTTTGACGGTGGTTCTAGGCAGATGAGTTAAAGAGCGATTTATGGTTTGCGTGACGGGAGATGTACATCAGCGATCCTATCGAGGGACCGATACGTCGTTCTCCCCATTTTCAGAAGTGGAGCTGGCGACAAAGTATGCGAATATCGCGGCACGCTATGGTATCCGTATTACCTTATTCTTTACGGGGAAAGCCTGTCTTGAAGAACCAAGTGCCGTGAAACGAATAGCCGCTATGCCTCATTGTGAAATTGGAGGACACACGTTTGCAGCCTTTCGAGACCCTTGGTCCAGGATCTATAAGAAATTATTGGGGACTCCGTGGGGCAGGGAGGCGCATCAAAGGGGCGATATTGCAAAGACCATTGAGAGTATTCAGTCAGTTACAGGAAAGCGCATTTCTGTTTGGCGTAACCATAGTTATATTCAGACAGCAGATACTTCTAGGTTACTGGAATCAGCTGCGATTCAATGGGTGTCAGATGAAGTGAATCCTACGAAATTTTCTTGGGAAACACTTTCTCCAGCTATCAGGTCATTGCCGATAAATATCCCACCGGACCATGAGCACCTCTTGCACGGCAAATATCAAAATGGCAAGACCAAACCATCTAGACTTGAGGGACGTGTCTCGATCACCGAGTGGGTTGAACAGGCTCAAAATAAGGTCCAAACCATTACTAAAGCTAACGGTATTGCCACTATTTTAGTCCACCCGCTTTGTATGGAAGTTGCTGATGGTATGGTAGCATTTGAAGATCTGTGCCAGTTTTTACAACCATTTCCCAATTCTTGGGTTTCTGAAGCAGATTCTTGAGTGGTTATAGCCTCTTGGAAAGTCAGTGTGTTTATCTTTGAATCGTTCGTTTGTCAGCTTCGCCTAGGAGCCTGTCGGGCTTAGGGAATCGAGAGCGAAAAAGTGGCTAAGCGAGGTCAGATTTTGATGATTTCGCCGGCCCATAGTGGGACTATGGGCCAAGAAATCGGTGAAATATGGACCGCTTAGACACTTTTGTAGCCGATTCTTCCTAAGTCCGACAGGCTCCTAGCATCTGCTAAGAAAAAAACGGATTAGTAGCAAGGCAAAATGAAAAAGACGATTTCATGTGTGATGGTAGTCTTAAATGAGGAAAAAATTATACGGAAAGCGTTAGAGTCTGTTCAGTGGGTGGATCAGCTTATTGTTATCGATGCGTATAGTCAGGATAGGACAGTTGCGATATGTCAAGAATACACTGCGCAGGTTCTTTTTCGAAAGTGGACAGGCATGCCCGATCAAAAAAATTATGCTATTCAGCAAGCCTCTTGTGATTGGATATTGTTATTAGATGCTGATGAAGGTGTCACCCCGCAATTGAAAGTCGAATTAGAAGAAGTCCTGAATGCCTCTGATTCGTCATGCACGGGATATTTTATACCACGGAAAAACTTTTATTATGGCAAATGGTTGCAAGGCGGTGGATGTTACCCGGATTACCAGCTGCGGTTTTTTAGAAATGGAGCTGGGGCTTATGGTGAAGTTGAAGTTCATCCGCGATTTGATATTGATGGAAAGGTAGGGTATTTTCAGTCTCCAATGGATCATTGCACTTTTCCAACGGTTAGCAAACATTTTCAAAAGCAAAATGCGTTTACCTCCCGAGCTGCGCGTGAGCGACAAAAAACAAAAAGCATTGTGTTAATGAGTGATTTATTAGGCCGGCCAATTTTTACTTTTTTAAAATATTTCTTTGTTCGAAAAGGTTTAAGGGATGGGATTCACGGTCTTATTGCGAGTGGGTTTGCAAGTTTATATACCTTTGGGAAATATGCCAAACTTTATGAAAGATCCGTCTTGTCAGGGAAACATTAATAGAATTTATTCCAATGAAGAATCTACCCCGTCGGAGTAGTTCAGCTTAAGAAGCAACAGTCAGACGTGTCTTTCCTCTCTATTTTAGGGGGTATTCTCCGATTCATACAAGTCATATTTATGTGAAGATTTAACGTGAAGATTGTTATTTCGGCTTGGCATTTAAAGAATAGGAATGTGGGTATTGGGAGATATACCTATCATCTTATTGAAAATCTTGCGCGGGTCGATCACACCAATCAGTATGAAATTTTGATCCCGGAAGGGGCTCATAATTTTCAGCCATGGCCAAACGTTCGATATCGGTTGATTGGCCTTCCTGTTTTTAGGCGGCGAGTTTGGGAACAATTGGCCCCACTTGTGGTGGGAAATTATGATCTTCTCCATTTTCCCTATGATTCGTGTATTGGAATGAAGCGGGGAAAATTCGTCGTCACGTTACATGATGCCAAGCCGATCCTCTTTCCCCAAACGTCAAAACGTCGAAGGTGGAAGCAAGCACTCAAGAATATTATTGCTCCGCATCCTCTTCAAAAAATTGATCATGTTGTTACCGTCTCTGAATGTTCTCGCCGAGATTTGATTGGGAAGTTGGGAATTTCTGACGATCGAATTACGGTGATTTATCAGGGGGTGGATTTGGAGCATTTTTCTCCTTCTCCACAATCGCAGACTGAACGCTTCGATTTTATGCCGTATGTGCTCTGTGTCGCGGGAACAGATCCATCAAAAAACGTCAAGAATCTTATAGGAGCTTTCTCCAGACTTCCCTCGAAAATTCGAAGCCAGCATCATCTTGTGTTGGTCGGTGATCTAAATCGGAACAAAGCGTTGCACCAATTGGCGAAGGAACAGGGGATAGCCGAACAAACCGTATTTACGGGATTAGTGGCTGATTCACAATTGATTGCGCTTTACCAACAGGCTTCGGTGTTTGTTTTTCCTTCATTATATGAAGGATTCGGTCTTCCAGTTTTGGAAGCAATGGCCTGTGGCTGTCCCGTTATTACGTCCAATACTTCCTCCCTGCCTGAAGTGGCAGGAAAGGCTGGCATTCTTGTGAATCCCAACAACACGACGGAACTTATGGAGGCGATGACCCAAGTCTTGACGGATGCCGCATTGGCCCAAACTCTTCGAAAGATGGGCAGAGAGCAGGCCGAAAAATTTTCCTGGGAGAAAACGGCAAGAGCGACTGCAGATTTGTATGAAAAAGTTGGGCATGGCTGACTTTGGGTTGAATAAGCTGGTGGGCCTTCTTTCCTTCAGGTAGACAATGAGGCGTTAGCGAGAGATTTAGTCTCAATTGAATAGTTTTGAATGGTAGACACTTCTTCGATTCGTATATTGGTTATCGCGATTCGTGCGATTGGCGATGTCGTCCTGATCACCCCTGTTTTTCCTATACTGAAGAAGACCTATCCCTCGGGTTATTTGTCGGTCTTAGTTGACGAACAATGCGCCGCAATACTCGAAAACAATCCGTCCGTTGATCGTGTCGTAACCATAAAGCGCTTGGAATCAAAACGAGATTCAATCTGGAAGCGAGTGAAAAGTTGGATCAATCTGGTTGCTGAATTACGGAATGAACGATTTGATGTCGTGATCGATGTATTTAGTGGCCCGCGAAGCGCAATCCTTTCGTATCTGTCAGGAGCTTCGGAGCGGTATGGTGAAGATGTTCGGAATCGTGGACGGGGATTTCTCTATAACCATCCTATTAAGATTTGTCGAGATGGGACGCATTTGATTGAACAAAAATTGGACCTTGTGAAGGCGCTACTTGGAGAGAAAGGTCTTCAAGTAGGAAAGCTAGAATTATTTCTTGCTGAAAAGGAGCGACAGCAAGGACAGCATTTCTTGGGAGAAACGCGTCATGGTCAAATAAGACGAATCGGATTAATTCCTAATGCTGGGTCTATTTGGCGTGTTTGGCCTGCTGAGCGGTTTGCTGAGCTTGCAGATTGTCTTATCCAGAAATTTGGAGTTGAGGTCATTCTGTTGGGGGGAGGAAATGATGTTGGGGTATGTTCAAAAATTTGCGGTCTGATGAAAGAAAAGCCGCGAGATCTTTCTGGCAAAACAACCTTGAGAGAATTGATGGCCGTGTTGGTAGAATTGGATATGGTGGTTTCCAATGTCACTGGTCCCATGCACCTAGCTGTCGGATTATCTCAACCCAAGGTCATTGGGTTGTATGGAGCGGCTGATACCGTACAATATGCTCCCTGGGGTACCTATGGGACCATGTTGACGAAAGGTTCGACTCAGGATGCGTATTGGGACAAGGTGGACTATAGACAGGATTATGAAATCTTGTGTCAGATTACGGTGGGAGATGTGTTCCATACGGTGAAATCGGTGATGACTGAATGGTAGGCATGCCCTTGAACAACTGGTGCAATTTTGGAGAATAGGCCTTGAAAGAATTTTTCGGAAATGAAGAGTAAACGGATGCGTTGGCTGAGGTCTTGGATTGTCTGGGTGTTAATAATCGTTGGTTGTGCGACCTTCCTTCTTCCAAAAATTCCCTTCTATCAGGACTGGATGCCTTATGGATATGATTTGGGTGGGCTGGCGTTGGTTGTGCTGTATCTCTCATTTGGATTTTTGAGTCTTGGGTTGTATGGACTTGTCATGGGAGGATTGAGTTGGAGATCGGATTCCTTAAAGAGCCGGCGGGCTTTCAATATTGGATTGGCTTCGCTAGGTCTGGTAACAGGACTGGTGTGGTGCTACCTGAAATTGATGAATCTTACGCTAAGCCTATAGGGAGCAGAAACATGCCGGCTATTCAATTACTCCCCATATCTCAATCAGAGATAGAATCCCCTGCTACCCCAAATCGCTGTTCCGAGCATTTGATTCAGGCCATTATTTTTTGCATCTCAGTAATTGTGTTGGCAAAGTGGGGAACCGGACTCCCCGAATGGCGAGAGGTTATTGCATCAGAAAATGGGCCGGTGGAGCGTATGAGCGCGGCCGTTTGGTTTATGGGATTTGTATGGTCGCTGGCTGCGGCTTACGGTCAACGAGCGAGAGCAGTGGAGTGGTTGAGTATCGCCATGCTCCTTCTTTTATTCGGCTTGCGAGAATTGGACGCTCATATTTGGAGTACTGGATGGAATCTGGATAAATTGGCAAATTACTGGAATCCACAATTTCCTCTCCATGAACGCCTGTTGGTCATTGGGCTGATGATGTTGCCATGTATGATTGTTGGGGGGGTGCTTTGTTTTCGCTTGTGGAAGACGATAGGTCAGGCCTGGTGTGCAGGTGAATCCTGGTTGAGACACCTGGTGTTGGGTGTGGCTATTTTGGTTCTCTGCTTAACCTTAGACAAAGTTGGCTCCTATGCTCTCCCGTTTCTTGGGATTAGTGATGTTGGGCAAGTCTTTGTCATGGTCATTGAGGAATTTTTAGAATTTATGCTAGCGGTATTTACGATGACAGCTTTATGGCCGTACTTGCAGGAGGCCATCAATTGTCATGAATAATTTTGGATGCTCTGATGCGGCCGTTGCTCAGGTGAGTGATGAAACGTTTAATGGTCAACCATTTGTGAAGCGAATTCTTCTCATTAAGCTGCGGTATCTAGGTGATGTGGTGCTGAGTACTCCGATCCTACCACTGCTACGTAAACAATTCCCAGAGGCCAAGATGACGTTTCTGGTCAATCCAGGGACAGCAGCCGTGTTACAAGGTAATCCCTATCTAGATGAGGTATGGGTGTTGCCGCGTCAATCCTGGTGGCAACAGCTCAGGTTTCTTCAGCATGTGCGCGATGCAAAATTTGATACGGTTATTGATTTGACGGACGGAGATCGATCGGCCTTTCTTTCTTGGGTGACCGGAGCGCCGGTGAGATTGGGCTATAACCGAGATCGACGTTGGCGAGGAAAATTCTATTCCCAAGTCTTACCTTCGGCCTATGGCTCCATGCATATGGTGGAATATCATCAACAGGCGATAGCTGGCTTGGGTATTAAAGAGTCCGTTGGAGAGCCTGAAGTCTATATACATTCTGAGGTGCGACAACAAGACAAGGAGGAGTTCGGGGATTTCTCTGCAAAAGGCCAACCGCTCGTACTCTTACATCCGACAGCGAGATACGTGTTTAAAGCCTGGCCTTTAGAACGCTTTGCCGCGGTAGCAGATTGGTTGAGTGGGCAGGGGATTCACGTAGCGTTGATTGGAAGTCAACGAGAAATTCTTATTGGTCAACAAATAATCAATTTAACCAAGCACAAGCCAGTCAACCTTATGGGAAAGACACGTCTTTCTCAATTACCCGCCTTAATGAAGCGGAGTCATTTGTTGATTGCAAATGATGGTGGTCCTATGCATATGGCGGCGGCGGTCGGATGCCCGGTCGTGGGATTATTTGGTCCAACAGATCCTGCCGTGTGGGGACCTCGCGGTTCGAAGGTGAAGGTGATTTACAAAGGCGTAAATCGTGAAGAATGTCTTCACCCAGGCTGTTCTCGTGGTGAAGAGAGCTGTATGCACCAAATTTCTGTTGAAGAAGTCTGCCAAGCTGCCCAGTCGATGCTTCCAGTCTCTGTCTAGCGTCTCTATAGAATTTTTCTAAAATAAGATGAGAAAAATAATTCGGCGGAAGCGTTTGAGTTAGACCTCTGTCTGTTTCATCGTTAGATGACGAAGGAGCTGTTGAAAAAGTCCCGTCCAGTAAGACCGCAGGTAGGGAGAAGGGTAAAGCGTACTGGTTATAGAATTTTAACTTTCAATTAAGACATTTCAGAACTCCCTCGCCCTTGAGAGAGGTGGTCCTAGGAATTCGGACAGGGTGTTACGCTACAATTTGTGACCAAAGGAGGGTCATGAATTATGAGTCGAACCCGAAAGAATCATCCTGCCAATTTTAAGGCAAAGGTTGCGTTGTCCGCGCTCCGAGAGGATGCGCCGATATCGGAGCTGGCGTTACAATATGGCGTGCATGCCACCGTCATTCATCGCTGGAAACGTGAAGCCCTGGCCTCAATGGAGACTGGGTTTTCAGGAAAGCTTGAGAAGAGCCACACCGATCAAGAGGCGCACATCCATGAGTTGCATGCCAAAATAGGCCAACTGAGTGTGGAACGCGATTTTTTAGTCAATGCCTCCAACCGGTTGGGGTTAGGAGGCGTCAAGCAATGGTAGAGCCATCCAATAAGCAGCTGAGCATCAGGACGCAGTGTCAGTTGCTCTCGATCAGCCGCGCTGGCTGGTATTACGATCTAAAAGGTGAAACCCCGCTGAACCTCAAGCTGATGCGTCTGATTGATGAGCAATTTTTAGCCACACCCTATTACGGCAGCCGTCAGATGGCGCGCTGGTTACGGCGCCAAGGGAATAATGTTGGTCGTCACCGAGTACGGCGCTTGATGGCGTTGATGGGCGTGCATGCGATTTACCAGGAACCGCGCACCCGTCAGCCGCACCCGC
>CBDUWS010000015.1:0-15821 GCA_965370985.1 uncultured bacterium | reverse complement strand
TCATCGGGCTAGATATCTACAGAAAGGAAAATCCTAGAGCGCCAAAAACCCTCTAGAAATGATAGCATAGGGCTTTTGGCAAGTAAATGAATACCCTAGTCTGTATCGAAGGGACCTATAACGACGGAGAGAGGAGAAACAACAAACGACGAAGTATGGACGGAAGGTTACTCTTAACTTTCCGGTTCTTAAGAATTTGTTGTGGGGGCTGTTGATTGAGGCGCTGCACCCGTTTCAACCAATTCAATAGCAACTAACTTTGCGGCGTCTCCAGGTCGCTGCCTTGTTTTAATGATTCGAGTATAGCCACCATGACGATCGGAAAACCGCTTGGCTATATCATCAAAGAGCTTGGAGACAGTCTCTTTGGTTCGTAACACTCGTAAAGCACCTCGTCGAGCGTGGAGAGTCCCTTGCTTGCCAAGGGTAATGAGCCTATCTGTGATTCCACGCAATTCTTTAGCTTTGGCCTCCGTGGTTTCAATTCGCTCATGCTCCATTAAAGAGGTGGCCAAATTTCTAAACAACGCCAGTCGATGCTTCGTATTCCGTCCTAATTGTCTACCTCGTTTTCGATGACGCACAGCAACACCGTCCTTTTCAAAAGTTCAGGAATGGGATTCCATTACTTCATGCACTTTGGTCCCTAATTCCAGCCCCATTTCGGCCAAGACCTCTTTAATTTCATTCAAAGACTTTTTCCCGAAGTTCTTTGTCTTCAGCATCTCATTTTCGCTTCGCTGGACCAATTCACCAATACTTTTGATATTGGCGTTTTTCAAACAGTTGGCCGCACGCACCGAGAGTTCTAACTCATTGACACTCCGGAACAAGTGTTGATTGATTTGCAATTTGGCCTCATCACTGCTGTCTTCCTGAATTGGTTCACCTGTATCGTCTGAGGGCAGACAAATATCCAAATGGTCACGCAAAATGGTTGCAGCCCCAGTCACCGCTTCTTGCGGAGTAATACTATCATCTGTCCAGACTTCAAGAAGTAATCTGTCATAGTCGGTGATTCGGCCAACACGCGCACTTTCGACGCTAAAGTTCACCCGTTTAATCGGAGAGAAAATCGAGTCGACCGGAATGACTCCAATAGGGAGGCCCTCTTCCTTGTTACGTTCAGCCGGGGTATACCCTCGGCCAGGTTTCACAATAAGCTCAATATCTAGCACCGCATCTTTATCCAAAGTAGCAATATGGAGATCGGGGTTTAAAATGGTAACTTCAGAATCTACAGCAAGGTCACCAGCTTTCACTTCTCCAGGCCCCTTCTTCTTCAAGTGAATGGCCTTGGCCTTCTCTGAATATAAACGTAACCGTAAGCCCTTAATATTGAGAATCAGAATGGTGACATCTTCAGTTACCCCAGGAATAGTGGAAAACTCGTGATAAACCCCTTCAATCTTGACAGAAGTCACCGCTGCTCCTGGTAGAGAGGAAAGTAGCACTCGACGTAGTGCACTTCCCATCGTGGTCCCAAACCCTCGTTCAAAAGGTTCGGCAATAAATTTGCCATACGTAGCGGAAGCTGTGTCTTTTTCCAATTCCAGCTTCGCGGGCAGTTGGAAATCCTTCATGCTCTTAATCATAAGGATCGCGTCTCCCTTTCTTGATCCCAAGGCCGTGACATTGATTGCTCCATACGCCCAAATTTTTCGATTTGGTGTCTCAGGAACATTCCTGTCCGTTTACCGTGAATACAATTCCACCACAACTTGCTCATTGACCAACACATCAATATCTTCTTTGGTGGGAAGAGCTTGAACCGTCCCTTTAAATAAATTGCGTTCCATATCCAACCAGTTGGGCACCCCACGACCCTCAGCAACTTCAAGAGCCGCTTGGACGGGAACAAGCTGTCGGCTTTTCTCTCTCACTTCAACTGAATCTCCTACATTAATCGTCATGGATGGAATGGTCACCTTCCGCCCATTCACTAACAAATGGCCATGATTCACCAACTGCCTGGCCTGCCCACGTGAGGCAGCAAAACCGAGCCGATACACCACGTTATCGAGCCGTCGCTCCAAAAGGCTTAACAAATGTTCCCCTGTAACCCCTTTTCGACGGACAGCCAAATGGTAGGTTTTTAGGAATTGGCGTTCTTGCATACCATAGACACGACGAAGTTTTTGTTTTTCTCTCAGCTGGGTCCCATACTCGGTAGGTCGAGTTCTTCTAGACTGTCCATGTTGCCCAGGTGGATAGCTGCGACGCTCGATCGCGCACTTCTCGGACATACACCTTGTGCCTTTGAGAAAAAGCTTCACACCTTCACGTCGACACAGTCGACACACAGGTCCAGTATATTTGGCCATAGCCGTTCTCCCCCTATCTCAAGATCTTAGACAAACGATTCTCTTTACAAATCATATTAGACATTTTAAACCCGTCGCCGCTTTGGAGGCCGGCACCCATTATGAGGAATCGGCGTAACATCACGAATCAGATTCACGCGTAAACCAACAGATTGTAGCGCACGAACAGCCGCTTCTCGTCCAGAACCAGGCCCATTCACATATACATCAACCTGGCGCAATCCATGTTCCATGGCTTTTTTCGCAGCCACTTCCCCAGCACGCGTTGCGGCAAAAGGGGTACTTTTTCTTGACCCCTTAAATCCTTGACTCCCAGCACTTGCCCAAGACACTGCTCCCCCTGACAAATCCGTAATGGTCACAATGGTATTATTAAAAGAAGCCATAATATGAACAATCCCAACCTGTACGATTTTCCGTTCCTTTTTTTTCCCCTTCTTGACACTCATAAACCGTCCCTTTCGCCAGGTTTATCGTTTTGATTTTCCACCGAATGCCCCTCGACGGCCTTTTCTGGTCCTAGAATTTGTTTTTGTCCGTTGCCCCCTGACCGGAAGACCTTTTCGATGTCGAAGCCCACGATACGTTCCAATATCCATTAATCGCTTCACACTCATCGTGACTTCTTTTCGGAGATCACCTTCGACTTCATAGTCCTGATCGATCGTTTCACGCAATTTAACCACTTCATTTTCTTGTAAATCTTTAATCCTCGTGTCGAATGCCACTCCAACCTTTCGTAATATATCTCTGGCACGAGCAGGGCCAATACCAAAAATATACGTCAAGCCGATATCAACACGTTTTCCAATCGGAAGTTCTACACCTGCAATTCGGGCCATCGCTTAAATTCCTTCGTTAAAGACGCTTCTTCCAAATTTCTTATTCAACAGAACCCTAGCCTTGACGCTGTTTGTGTCGAGGGTTGACACATAGCACTCGAACGACACCTTTACGGCGAATCACATTACACTTGGCACAAATAGGCTTTACTGATGATTTAACTTTCACAATATTACCCTCTATTTAAACCGATAAGTAATCCGTCCACGCGTCAGATCATAGGGAGAAAGTTCCACAGTGACCTTATCACCCGGCAAAATTCGAATAAAATGCATTCGCATTTTCCCTGAAATATGGGCCAATATTTTATGACCAGTCTCTAGCCGTACTCGAAACATGGCATTCGGCAATGTTTCCGTGACAGCCCCTTGCACCTCAATAATATCTTCTTTTCCCATCAGGAAGGTACCAAGTCTTCTTTCTAGGCACAAGCTGTAAGAACCCGAGGAGGTCCCATGGGCTCAATCGAGATCGTATGTTCAAAGTGAGCCGAAAGCGAGCCGTCACTCGTTACTGCCGTCCACCCATCTTCCAAGACTTTCACTCCAGTTCCTCCCATATTGACCATCGGTTCGATTGCTAGAGCCATACCAGGCTTCAGACGAGGGCCTTGCCCAGGCTTTCCATAATTAGGAACCTGTGGTTCTTCATGCAACTGTCGACCAATACCGTGCCCTACAAAGTCACGGACAACCGAAAATCCATGCTGCTCGACATACGCTTGTATGGCAGACGAAATGTCTGACAATCGATTCCCCACGACCGCCTGCTCAAGTCCTTTCGACAAGGCATCTCGGGTTACTTCAATCAACTTACGAATAGGCTTTTGAACTTCCCCCACTGAAACAGTCACCGCGCCATCTCCATAAAAACCCTCCACTATAGCTCCTACGTCCAACCCGATAATATCGCCCTCATTGAGTACTCGTCGCGAAGGGATTCCATGAACGACTTCTTCATTGATTGAGGCACACAGGCTCTTAGGATAATTCCTATAGCCTTTGAACGCTGGAATTCCCCCAAAATCACGAATACAGGTTTCCGTCAACGAATCTAATTCCAGTGTCGTCATCCCCGGCTTGAGTTCTTGTATCAAAACTTTTTGACATTCAGCGACAATTTGACCAGCTCGAGATATCAATTCAATCTCTTCAGGGGTTTTAAGAATGATCATTCTACTCTTGGCTGAGCCAAAAGAGCCACTAACCGCTCTTGCACGGCAGACACCGAGCCCGCTCCGTCCAATTCACCGAGAATATTTCGTGTTTTGTAATACTCAACTAATGGAGCCGTTTGTTCTTGATAGACGGCTAAGCGGGATTCAACAGTTTCAGGTTTATCATCATTTCGTTGAATAAGGGACTTGCCACAAACATCACAAATCCCCGCATGTTTTGGCGGAACGGATTCAAGATGATAGACTGCTTTACATTCCGGACAACTCCGTCTCCCACTAATTCGCCTAATAATCTCATCCTTTGAAAGAGAAAAATATACCACCTGATCCAAGCCTTTTCCCGTCGATGCTAAATAGCTTGATAACTGATCAGCCTGCGCCTCGGTTCGCGGAAACCCGTCAAGGAGAAAGCCTTTTTGGCATTCCGGAGAAGACAACTTTTCCTCAACCAATCCAACTACAACCGCATCAGGCACTAACTCACCTCGGTTCATATAGCCTTTCGCTTCTTTGCCCAATGACGTTTCATTTGCCACACTCTCACGAAGCAAATCCCCAGTTGATAACTTAGGAATCTCATACTTCTGTGCAATAAAGTCCGCCTGCGTACCTTTACCCACTCCTGGAGGGCCCAGAAAGATCACTCTCATGCTGCTACCCACTTCTGCCTTTTAATGACCCTTTACCCAGAAACCCATCATAATTGCGCATAAGCATATGATTCTCAATTTGTTGAGCCGTATCAAGGCCAACTCCAATCACAATCAACAATGAAGTCCCGCCAAAGTAAAACGGCATATTTAATTTATAAATCAGCAATTCAGGAATGACGCAAACAATCGCAAGATAGATGGCCCCAGCAAAGGTAATTCTTGTTAAGACTTTATAAATAAAGTCAGCCGTCTTTTGCCCCGGACGAATGCCAGGTATAAACCCGCCATATTTTTTCATATTGTCAGCCATATCCACGGGGTTCAACACCACTGCCGTGTAAAAAAAGCAAAAGAAAATAATAAGTCCCACATATATCATCGTATATAACAACGAACCTGGGGCCAATTGTGCCCCAATGGATTGAACCCACGGCTCTTGAATGAAACTCGTAATTGTTGCTGGAAATGCAATTATGGAGGAGGCAAAAATCGGGGGAATTACCCCAGCCGTATTAATTTTCAAAGGAATATGAGTATTTTGTCCTCCATAGACGCGACGCCCTACAACACGCTTGGCATATTGCACCGCAATTTTCCGTCGACCAGTTTCTAAAAAAACAATAGCCGTCATGACGGCCAGCATGGCCACACCAAGAAGGATCACCAGCACCAGACTGATTTGTCCAATTTTATACAATTCAAAGGTTTGGACCATTGCGCCTGGTAGGCTGGCTACAATTCCAGAAAAAATAATGAGCGAAATCCCATTTCCAACACCCCGTTCCGTGATTTGTTCACCCAGCCACATGAGGAACGCTGTCCCTGCAACCAAGGTAATCACCGTCATGAAGCGAAAAGCCCAGCCAGGATCGAGCACAAACGCCCCTTCATTCATGCCTTCAAGGCCCAGGGCAATACCGAAACCCTGAATAAAGGCAATCACGATTGTTCCATAACGAGTATATTGAATAATCGTTTTTCTGCCTCGTTCACCCTCCTTTGCTAATTTCGACAGATGCGGGACAACAACGGTAAGAAGCTGTAGGATAATTGATGCACTGATATAGGGCATGATGCCCAATGCAAAAATTGTTAGCCTCGATAAAGCCCCTCCTGTAAAAATATCCAGGAAGCCCATAAGGGCTCCGCCTCGCTCCGTAAGAAATTTAAATAGTTCCTCATTGTTAATTCCCGGCGTTGGAACATGCGCCCCAATCCGATAAACCGCCAGCATACCCAAGGTAAAAAGAACCCGACTACGTAACTCTGGGATTTTAAAAATATTTTGAAGGCTCGTAACAAGCCGTTCAAGCACGGCCAATCACCTTGGCTTGCCCACCTGCATTCTCAATTTTCTGTTTAGCGGAAACACTAAATTTATGAGCTTCAATAACAAGTGGACGACTCATGTCACCCTCACCAAGAATTTTGACACGAGAATTCCGGCCCTTAAGAAGCCCTAATTCCCTAAAAACGGCAGGACTGAATTCTGTGGTATTTTCTTGAGCAGCTAAAGTTTGAATATTGACGACGGTATATTCAATTCGAAACACATTAGTAAATCCCCGTTTTGGCAACCGACGGGCCAAAGGCATTTGGCCACCTTCAAAACCAGCCATATTGGCCCGACCGGCACGAGCCAGCAGCCCTTTATGCCCTTTTCCAGCAGTCTTGCCAAACCCCGACCCCGGCCCACGACCAAGACGTTTCTTTTTCTTTTTAGAACCAGGAGACGGATGTAAATCATGGAGCTTCATAAGCCGGAAACCTCAATAAGATGTCGAACTTTATTCACCAATCCTCGGACTTGCGCTGTATCTGGCCGTGAGACCGTTTGGCCAATTTTTCGCAATCCCAACCCCTTGAGGACAAGGCGTATTTTGCTCGGATGCCCGATTTGGCTCCGCTTTAATGTGATCGACAACTGGGATGGCATAGACATATATCTCACTTACCTCACAACTTCTTCGACAATAGTTTATTCATCAATATCAATGGGCGCCCGCCTCATGGCCCTTACTTCTTGAGGATCTCGAAGCTGTCGTAAACCCTGAATTGTAGCCCGTACTGCATTAAACGGGTTCCCTCGACCCAAGGTTTTTGCCACGACATTCTTGGCACCTGCCACTTCTAACAACGACCGAACCGCTCCGCCAGCAATAATTCCTGTCCCTTGCTTGGCAGGCTTCAACAAAATATGCTCTCCCCCAAAACGCCCATGAACCTCATGGGGAATCGAATTCGATTTCAATGGGATTCGAATGAGATTTTTTTTCGCATGCTCAACGGCTTTGGCAATGGCCGATGGAACTTCGGCTGCTTTGCCTTTTCCGATACCAACCCAACCGTCGCCATCACCAACAACAACAAGGGCTGAGAAAGAAAATCGCTTTCCACCCTTTACTACCTTGGCCACGCGGTTAATCACCACTGGCTTGTCTTTTAAATTAAGCTCTTCAACATTGACCTTCACAGGCGTGAATCCTTCCCTTCCTCAAAATTTGGGAATAGGCGACATTAGAATTTTAGTCCGGCAGAACGCGCTGCGTCAGCCAAGGCCTTGACTCGACCGTGAAACAATCTTCCCCCACGGTCAAATACCACCAACTCAACAGGAATCGCCTTTGCCCGTTCGGCAATGGTTTCTCCCACTAGCTTTGCTGCCTCTATACTCCCACCAGATTTAATACGATCTTTTAATCCAGGATCACAGGTTGAAGCCGAGACAAGCGTTCGTCCCGCAACATCATCAATGATTTGAGCATAAATATGAGCATTGCTTCGAAACACACTTAACCGCGGGCGGGAAGACAAACCGACAATACGAAGACGAACTCTTCGGCTTCGCTTACCAAGCCTTTTGCGTTTCTCCAAAATATTCACGATCGTCCCTTATTTTTTCCCAGCCTTACCGGCTTTTTTCCGAAGTACTTCACCAACATACTTAATCCCTTTATGCTTATACACATCAGGAATTTTCATCTCTCTAATTTGTGCAGCAACCTGTGAAACCACACGCTTATCAATACCCTTAAGCGAAATCAAGGTCTGCTTGTCGACAGACGCCTCTACCCCTTGAGGCAATTTGAGGGAAACGGGATGGGCATATCCAAGAGTAAAACTCAATGCGTCACCCTGAATTTGCGCTCGATAGCCAACTCCCATCACTTCCAAGTTTCTCTGGTATCCTTCCTTTACCCCAACGATCTGATTGAAAATCTCCGCTCTGGTCAATCCGTGCATAGCCCTTAACTTCACGGAATCCCCTTCACGCGTGAGGGATACGACTCCATTCTCCACTTGAGCCTGAATCCCAGGATACAGAGACCACTGCAATTGCCCCAAAGGGCCTTTCACCAACACCTGGGTATCATGTACTTGCACCTCTACGCCAGTTGGGATAGATATGGGTTTTCGTCCAATCCTTGACATGATTATCCTATGGTTTGCATCAGTACACGTTTATCCATTATGTATGAGAGCCCTACCACACGTGACATAAAACTTCCCCACCAACCTGCTTCGTGCGACATTCCTCATCAGTTAACAAGCCCTGATCGGTTGTCAGGATTGCCACTCCTAAACCTTTCATGACCCTTGGTATATCATTTTTTCCAGCATACACCCGACAACCTGGCTTACTGATTCGTTTGATGCCAGTAATAAACGATTGCTTTTGACGGCCAGGGGCATACCGTAGAGCTACCTGTAGAGCAGGATGAGTTTCGGTGGTGATACGCTGAAAATCCTTGATGAAACCTTCTTTTTTGAAAATTTTAAGGATTTCCCCTTTCACTCGCGACGCGGGCATTTTGACTAGATCGTGACCACGCCGCCCAGCATTTTGAATGCGCACAAATAAATCCGCAATCGGATCAGTCATCGACATGATTCAAGACCTCTTTTAAAATACTTTGCCAAATCAAAAAATTCCTAGAACCTTTCCTTGGCGCTACCAACTCGACTTAGTTACGCCAGGAATATCTCCACGCAAACTGAGCAAACGAAAACAAATTCGACACAAACGAAACCGTCGCAAAAACCCCCTAACCCGCCCACAAAGTGGACAACGGTTATATTGACGGCAAGAAAATTTTGGCTGCCGCTTCGCCTTATTCTTAAGAGCTAACCTTGACACTGACGCTCCTTTCCCTCTCCTAGGATGCGCGGAACGGCATCCCCAAATGAGCCAATAAAGCCTTGGCTTCGTCATTCCGCTTGGCTGTCGTCACAAAGGTAATATCCATCCCATGAATAGATGCAATGTCATCATATTTAATTTCAGGAAACGTCAACTGCTCCTTCAATCCCAACGTGTAATTACCACGTCCATCAAAGGCCTTAGGTGAGATTCCACGGAAATCACGAATACGCGGCAATGCCACCGCCACCAGCCTATCCATAAACTCATGCATCTGTGTGCCCCTCAACGTAACCTTCACTCCAATAGGAACACCTTCACGCAACTTAAATCCAGCAATAGCCTTCTTCGCCCTTGTGAGCACAGGCTTTTGACCCGTAATTTGCTCAAGTTCGGCGGCAGCACTTTCCAACAACTTTACATTCTGAATGGCTTCCCCCATCCCGACATTCAAAACAATTCGCTCAACTCGAGGAACTTGCATAGGGTTTTTATAGCCAAACTCCTTGATCATGGCCGGCAAAACTTTTTCTTTAAATAGGACTTTAAGGCGCGGCACATAATCGTTAGGCCTGACGGCAGAAGATTGAGGCTTCTTCTCCTTCGATTTACTAACGTCTTTTGAAGAGGCTTGTGACTTCATTAGCTTTTATCCAATACCTCCGTAGGAGCCTTTTGATAGACTCGGACCTTCCGCCCATCCTCAAATATTTTCATCCTCACCCGAGAGGGCTTTTGGACGGATTCGCAATACGCCATCACATTTGAAATGGCAATTGTACCCTCCCTCTCAAGGATCCCACCTTGTTTATTTTTGGCATTTGGCTTGGTGTGGCGCTTCATTATATTAAGCTTTTCAACAGTTACCCGCTCACCTTTTGTTATCACCTGCAACACTTTTCCGGTCTTGCCTCGCTCTTTGCCAGCGATCACCATAACCATATCGCCCTTTTTTATTCTAAATTTTCCAGCCATCATTGCTATCCTAAATTACTTCCGGAGCCAGTGAGATGATTTTCATATATTTTTTTTGGCGTAACTCTCTTGCCACCGGGCCGAAAATGCGCGTGCCAACTGGGTCCCCCTGCGCATTCACCAACACGCAAGCGTTCCGATCAAATTTTATATGAGACCCATCATCGCGCCGAGACCCCTTCTTGGTTCGGACAATAACAGCCTTCATCACATCCCCTTTTTTGACCGCTGCTCTGGGAATCGCCTCGCGAACGGAAACGACGATCAAATCACCTAACGACCCATACCGCCGCTTGGTTCCACCTAACACATGAAAGCAACGAACGCTCTTCGCCCCAGAATTATCTGCAACATCAAGATATGTATAATTTTGAATCATGCCTTATCTCTATATTCTAAACTCAAGTAATTTCAACAGTGGCTGTACTCATTATGAAGCAGATCATTTTCCACAAACCTCGGCCACTCGCCAACTCTTATCCTTACTAATTGGACGAGAATATACAATTTTAACCTGATCGCCTATTTTACACTGGCCTTGTTCGTCATGGGCTTTCATTTTAGTTTTTCGCCTGAGCACTTTTCCATATAAGGAATGTCGCTCTATCCGAACAACTTCAACCACCACGGTTTTCTGCATTTTATTACTGATCACTTTCCCTGTAAGCGCTCGAGGGACTGGTCTTGTTTGTGTCATAAATTATTAGCTTTCTCGCAAAAACATCACTCTTTATGTACTCTTTTGCCGAAGAACTGTATGAACCCGTGCGATATTGCGCTTGGCCTCTCGTATCCTCATCGGATTTTCGATGCGACCCATGGCCAGCTGACTCCGAAAGTGAAATAGCTCCTGCTTCAATTGGCCAATTTTTTCAACCAATTCAGATTTTTCTAATTTTTTTAATTGATCTATTTCCATCATGATTGCCTTGGAACTACAGAACTGGAATTTCTCCGCGGATAACAAATTTCGTCAACACCGGAAGCTTATGGCCTGCTAAGCGCAAAGCCTCCTCTGCAACCTCTTGAGTGACATCATCCATCTCAAATAAGATTCGCCCGAGCTTTACAACAGCCACCCAGTACTCAGGATTACCCTTACCCTTACCCATCCTCACTTCTGCCGGTTTCTTGGTAATGGGCTTATCAGGGAAAATTCTCGTCCAAATCCTACCTCCACGCTTCACGTGGCGAGTCATAGCAATACGAGCGGCCTCAATTTGCCGAGCTGTGATTCTTCCAGGCTCCATGGCCTTGAGCCCAAATTGACCATGAGAGACTTCACCGCCCCGGTAAGCCTTACCTCTCATTCGGCCCTTTTGAACCTTACGAAACTTGATGCGTTTCGGCGCTAGCATTAGTCTAAATTCTCCAGGTTGGGGTTAAGCGTTTCCTACAGAAATCCTAGCGACGGCTCCGCCTTTTCCATCGAAGGAATTTGCGCGTCCCCTTTATAAATCCATGCCTTAACCCCTATCTGACCCATTGCAGTCTTGGCTTCCGCAAAACCATATTCGACGTCGGCCCTCAGAGTATGAAGCGGAACACGCCCCTCACGGTACCATTCCGTCCTGGCGATTTCGTGCCCACCCAAACGACCAGCACAATACACCTTAATACCCAACGCTCCGAGGCGAAGAGCCGACGCCACGCTCCGCTTCAATGCCCGGCGAAAAGACACACGCTTCTCCAACTGCGTCGCGATATTTTCAGCTACTAACTGAGCATCAATCTCTGGCTTTTTTATTTCCTTGACCGTGACAAAGACTTCATTGCCATATTCCTTTTCGAGCGAAGCCTTCAGCTTGTCAACCTCCGCGCCCTTTCGCCCAATAATTATTCCAGGCCGAGCCGTATGAATGATCAATTTTAATTGGTTACCCGACCGCTCGATTTCCACGCTAGAAATGCCGGCATGATACAGTCGTTTCTTAACTAAACCTCGAATAGACAAGTCCTGATGCAGGAGTTTTGCATAATCTTTCTTGGCATACCATCGTGATCGCCATGTACGGGTGTACCCTAATCGAAACCCATACGGGTGCGTCTTTTGCCCCATAAATCGCTCTCCCTTACCTATCCCCTCTTAGGAATAGCCATTCATTTTTCAATCAATTAACCGGACTGACCACAATTGTAATGTGGCTGGTACGCTTTTTAATCGAGCTCGCTCTGCCCATGGCACGAGGCTGAAACCTTTTAAGAACCGGGCCACCATCGACATAAGCCCTTGAGACTTTCAAGCTTTCCGGTTCACCTAAATCTTTTTGGCCTGCATTCGCAACAGCCGAAAAAAGCAACTGCTCAACCACCCTAGCAGCTGACCGAGGCGTAAACTTCAAGAGAACCAAAGCCTCCGCCGCATTTCGCCCACGGACCATATCCACTACCAACCTTGCCTTGCGGGGGGCCATCCTCACATGCCTTAGAATTGCTTTTGCTTCAGCCATATATAACTCTATTCTTTCAATTTCAAAAAACTCAATACTTTATTCACCATTTGGCTACTTCAAAGCAACACCCTTTTCACTCCTTGCCGCACTGTGCCCTTTAAATAGCCGCGTTGGAGAAAACTCACCTAACTTATGACCAACCATATTATCGGTAACAAACACAGGAATAAATTTTTTTCCGTTGTGGACAGCAAAGGTCAGCCCAATCATATCTGGAGTCACCGTAGAACGACGAGACCACGTCTTAATAACCTTTGACTCTCTTGAACCTCTAACCTTCTCAACTTTTTTGAGAAGATGCTCATCAACAAATGGACCCTTATGAAGTGACCTTGGCATCGTCTCCCCCTATTTACCGGGATTTTTTCTTTCGACTAGCAATGATGTACCGTGAACTTTGATTTCTAGGCTTGCGAGTCTTGAAACCCTTTGCGGGTTGCCCCCAAGGAGAAACCGGGTGGGGGTTCCCTGCACCAGCCTTCCCTTCACCACCCCCATGCGGATGATCGACAGGATTCATCACGACACCACGTACATGAGGCATCTTACCTAACCAGCGAGAACGCCCAGCCTTTCCCACGGAAACATTGCTATGATCTTGATTCCCAACCTGACCAACCGTTGCCATACAAGTTCCTAAAATCTTTCGCATTTCTCCAGAGGCCAATCGGATCTGGACATAGCCCTCATCTCGGCCCATAACCTGCGCTGAAACACCAGCACTTCTGGCTAATTGGGCACCCTTCCCAGGCTTTAATTCAATATTATGAATAACGACACCTAAGGGCATCTCCATGAGCGGCAATGCATTTCCAGGCCTCACATCACTCTTAGAGCCGGACTGGACGGAATCACCGACAACCAAGCCCTGGGGAGCTAAGATATATCGCTTTTCTCCATCCGCATAATGCAATAACGCAATTCGCGCCGTTCGATTCGGATCATACTCGATGCTGGCGACCTTAGCAGGCACTCCGGACTTGTCTCTCTTGAAATCAATCTTTCGGTACCGACGCTTATGCCCCCCACCCCTAAAGCGAACCGTAATACGGCCGGCATTATTTCTCCCACCAGACGGGGAAAATGTCCTTGTCAAACTTTTCTGCGGCTTATTGGGAGCCAATCCCTCATTAGTGACCGCCGTCATTCCACGTCGGCCAGGAGATGTTGGATTATATTCCTTTATTGGCATAAACAATCTTCCTTCATAACAATATCCTCACCAAACCCAAATCCATTACGCACTTTCATATAATTCGATTTTTTCGCCCTCTTTCAATGTCACAAAGGCCTTGCGCCAATCTGACCTTTTCCCCAAATACCGGCCTTGACGCTTCTTCTTGCCCTTAACATTCATAACATTGACCGATGCCACCTTGACACTAAAAACCTTTTCAACAGCACGGCGAACATCTATTCGTGTCGCCCGACTGTCGACAGCAAAAGCCACGGCATTTTTTATTTCGCGAATAGCCGTTATTTTTTCCGTCAGTAGAGGACGAATCAGCACATCATATGGATTCATGCTACACCCAAATTTCCTGTATTTGCTGCAATTCTGCGCGAGCTACCACAAGCTTTTCACACCAAAGCAGATCATAGACATTAAGATCCTTGGCATGAAGAACCTTTAGATTCTTCACATTTTTTCCTATCCGAACAATTTCCACCTGCCCCTCTTCAACCACTAATAAGGCCTTCCCACTTACACCCACCTGCGAAAGCACACGAACAAGCTCCTTGGTCTTCATTTCCGGCAAGGACAAGTCAATCACTATTAAATCCCCTGCCGCAGCTTTATCAGTTAAGGCAGCCCTTAGAGCGGCACGGTATACTTTCTTAGGCAATGGATAGGCATAAGATCTTGGTTTAGGCCCAAAGACCGTTCCGCCATGTCTCCATATAGGTGAACGCGCTGATCCAGCTCGGGCTCTTCCAGTATGCTTCTGTTTCCACGGCTTCTTTCCTGATCCCCGAACTTCCCCTCGCCCCTTTGTCGAAGCGTTACCCTGCCGAGTCGAAGCTCTTTGCATAACCACGGCTCGGTGAACAAGGAGTTCATTAACGGAAGAATTAAAAACCCCATCATTCAACTCAACGGCATCCACCTTTTTGCCAGTCGAACCATATACCGGGAACGCATCCATACGATGTCTTTATCCAGCCTTCCTTACAATCACCACCCCACCAACGGGGCCAGGAATTGATCCAGATACTAGTAGAATATTTTCCTCAGACCTTACATCAAAAACCTTTAAACCCTTAACCGTAATTCGCTTATTTCCCATTTGACCTGGCAATGCCTTATTTTTAAAAACACGAGAAGGAAAAGAACTTTGACCGATTGATCCAGGGGCCCGATGAAACATAGACCCATGGGAAGCCGGTCCTCCCGCATAATTATGGCGTTTCATCACACCCTGAAACCCTTTTCCTTTGGATACCCCCTGAATATTGACCTGCTCACCCTTGGAAAACAACTCCACTGTAACCAGCGCCCCTAACTCCACTTTTCCATCTGATTGAAATTCTTTTAAATACTTCCAGCGCCGCCCATCAGCTTTCCCCAAATGTCCCAACTCCGGCTTATTTAGCTTGCGCTCAGGAACCTCCTGAAAACCAACCTGAACGGCTTCATAACCATCACGGCCATTTTCCTTAATCTGAACAATTCCACAGGGACCAACCTCAATCACCGTAACGGGCACAAGACGTCTTGCCTCGTCAAACACCTGAAGCATCCCAACTTTCTTACCCAACAAACCCTTAAGCATTTTACGTTTTACACCTAAAATATTGGCTTTTTTTCAAATGAACTACATCCGAAATCTTACAACTTGATTTCAACATCCACACCTGCCGCCAAATTTAACTTCATCAAGGCATCCATAGTCTCTGGAGTGGGCTCCATTATGTCCAGCAACCGCTTATGAGTACGAATTTCAAATTGCTCACGAGACTTCTTATCAACATGAGTGCCACGATTAACCGTATATTTCTCAATTCGCGTAGGCAAAGGAACGGGGCCCGCAATTAGGGCTCCACTACGTCGAACCGTATCCACAATCTCTCGAACAGATTGATCAAGGACACGATAGTCAAAACCCTTTAAACGTATTCGAATTCTGCGGTCTCGATCCACAAAAACCTACCCTTTCCCCTTACCCATTAATCCTTATTCTACAATTTCCGTAACCACACCGGCACCAACCGTCCGACCCCCTTCACGCACCGCAAACCGCACCCCCTGCTCCA